>JBBWZU010000653.1:0-30765 GCA_039649225.1 Hyphomicrobiales bacterium
AAGCGCGACTCGTTTCGGATCGATTTTCGGATGCTTTGACAGAGCGGTGAGTGCCCCATAGGCGTCAGGAATTCTTTGTATCGGCCGCAGCGCAGGCGCCTTGGTGCAAACTTCGGCAAGATTTCTACCGGTAAGGCTGTCCAGGATGAAGGTGGCGTAACCCCAGCTATTTATGACGCGCGCCCACCTCGTTTCCACGGGTGTGATCCCACCACAGCCATGCGCCAGCACGACCAGAGCAAACGGCCCCGATCCCGGTGGCAGAGTTAATGTTCCCGATAGTTTCAGCGGCGGGCCGAATTCCCATCTGGCGGTCTCGGGCGAGAGCGACATGCTCTTCGTGGTTTCGAAACGGATCTCTTCAGAAGATCCCAAAGCGGACTGGGCGGTTGCTGATTCAACGCGAAGAAACATCGCGATCATCAGAACGAGCATCAACAGAAGCCGCATTGAATTCTCCTTATGAGGCACAAGTTATCGATGAATCGCGCCGGCCTCGCGAAAGCGTCTCGACCAAGCCCAGGGTCCAGCACATCGGGCATCCGCGTAGCGCGACGAGGGCGGCAACGCCCGCCCCCAAGGATAGCCAAGGGTGCGCGGTCTGGTGGACGATGGCCCAAGCGAGTAGCGCCGCCGCAGCTGCGCCGCGCATCAGGTGTGCGCCGAGGAGGGCGCTCCCGAACATGCCGACTCCACGAAAGTAATTCATGTGCTCTCTCCTCCGCTGTCCTTTGTGCCGAGCAGGTATTCGCGCACCAGTGTGCGGGCGCGGCGCAGGCGGCTTTTGGCCGCTTCGCGCGTCACGCCGAGCCGCCCGGCGATTTCCCAAATCGTCAGATCTTCGAGATCTCGCAGCAGCAGCACTTCGCGATGGGACGGCGAAAGCGATTCGATCGCATCGACCAAGTCTATGCGCAACTCGTCCGGCGGGACCTTTGCGAGCTCGCGTGACTCTTCCAGGCTGGCGAGCTCCTCGACTCCGCGCATCAGCATCAGCGCCGGCAGCATGCAAAGGCGCGCGATGACGGTCACCAGCCAGCCGGCGAGTGCGGCTGGACTGCGGATCGTGCCCACGCGCCGGTACACGACGATGAGTGCTTCTTGCACCACATCTTCGATGACCGAGGTGCGGTAGCAAAGGCGCCGGGCGTAGCGTCGAACGTCCGGCTGCAGCGCCACCAAGAGCTGTGTGAGCGCGTGCCGGTCGCCCGACTGTGCCGCGAGCAAGAGATCGCCTGATACGCGCGCCAAGGCGGTCACCCCTTCAGTGGCTCGCGCCCGGCGATGGCGCAGGCAGGGCAATAGCCGAACACGCCGGTGACCAGCGTCACCACACCCGCACCGCTGACCAGTAGCCCGAGCGGCGACGCGTGCAGCGCAACCAGGCCGCAGATGAACATCAAGCCCCCGCCGATCAGCCTGGCCGCGCGCTCCCACCCGCCAACGTTCTTCCTGTACCACATGGTTCTGTGCTCCGGTTCGTGACGCGCCGCTATGGCGCATTCACCCAGACAAGAGGGCGCAAACCCGGCGTTGGGGGTCGCGGCACAAAAAATAATTTGAGGGGGTGGCAGCTTCAGCAGGCTGGCGTGGGCGTCGGGACGCGAAGCCGTGAGCGCTTGGCAGCCAACAGCCGGACCGGCGCTGGCCAGTCAAGGCCGCAAGCCGGCGGAGCCGGGCGCGCGCAGCGCGAGCCTTGACGGGCCTGCGACGTGTCCGGCATTGGTTCGGCGAGGCGGTCGAGCTTGATGGCAAGATAAAAGCGACGATGTCGCTGCGGTCGATTTGGGCCGCAAGTGCTTGTCTGCACATTGATTTTGAAAAGGTGCGGCGCCAGCCCGCGAGGTGCCCGACTGGCTCTTCGCGCGAAAAGCTGTTGAGAATCAAAGCGCCTGGCGACTGCCGGCGCACCTTGCGCCCTGGATTCGGCCCAACAGCGCAATGATGGCCTTGATCGCTTGGGCGAGCGATGCCGGCCCGGCGTCAGCCCGTCAAGGCTCGCGCTCCGCGCGCCCGGCTCCGCCGGCTTGCAGCCTTGACCGCCTGCCGACGAGCCGGCGCCTTGCCGCCAAGCGATCATGGCTTGTCGTGAGCGCAAGCGCTCACTTTGCAAACCAATTGCGGATCGCAGCGTCATGGAGTGACGTAGCGTGGACATCGGTCGTTCTGTGGATCAGCCAGGCTTGCCACAGTCGCGCCATGGCTCGCTCTCACAAACCCTGCCGACGGCATGCATTGACCGAAACGTCATTCGACGATCTCTACGACTACGTACCACCACGCGATCATCCGCGCCAACGCGAGACAAGGCGCGCTTCGGCGACATGGACAGTAACGGATGATTGTCCGAAGGACGTACCGGTGACTGACGCTGAGATTGACGTGTTCGAGGCGTGGTTCGGCGAGCTGTTCGACGAATTGTTTGGAGAAGGCTGAAGGGTATCATCATGGCTGGAACGGTTCGGGCGGCGCTCTACCTGCGGGTCTCAACGGGGCGGCAAGCCGACAGCGATCTTTCGATTCCGGATCAGCGTCGTCAGGCGAAGGGCTATTGCACATCGCGCGGCTGGGAGATCGTCGCCGATTATGTCGAGCCCGGCGCATCCGCGACCGACGATCGGCGGCCGGAGTTCCAGCGCATGATTGACGCGGCGACGGTCAAGCCGTCGGCGTTCGACGTGATCCTGGCTCACAGTTTCAGCCGCTTCTTCCGCGATCAGTTCCAGCTTGAGTTTTACGTCCGCCGGCTGGCCAAGAACGGCGTGCGCTTGGTGTCAATTACGCAAGAGCTCGGCGACGATCCGATGAGCAACATGATCCGCCAGATCATGGCGCTGTTCGACGAATACCAATCCAAGGAGAACGCCAAGCACACGCTGCGGGCGATGAAGGAGAATGCGCGGCAGGCTTCTGGAACGGCGCACTACCACCAATCGGTTACCGCATCGTGGAAGCCGCCGAGCAGCGCGGCCACCGCACCAAGAAGACACTGGAGATTGATCCCATCCAGGCCGAGACCGTGCGGCTGATCTATCGCCTGGCGCGCGAGGGAAACGGCCCTTCGGGGCCAATGGGCGTCAAATCGATCGCCAAGCATCTGAATGAATCCGGCATCCGAACGCGCGACGGCGGACGCTGGGGCGTCGACGCCGTGCACAAGGTGCTGACACGAACGACGTATGTCGGCCGGCACCGCTTCAACACCAAATTTTGGAAAACACGCGAACGAAAGCCTGAGACGGACGTGGTCGAGATGGCAGTGCCGCCGATCATCGATGCTGCAGAGTTCGAGACCGTGCAGGTGCTGCTAAAAGGACGCAGCCCTGCAATGACCGCACCACGTGTCGTGAGCGGGCCGACCCTCCTTACCGGCATCTGCTTTTGCGCTGCCTGCGGCGGAGCAATGACGCTCAGGACCGGGAAGAGCGGGAGATACCGGTACTACACGTGCTGCACCAAAGCTCGCCAAGGCGAGACCGGTTGCAAGGGCCGCACCATTCCGATGGAAAAGCTCGACAGCGTCGTCGCAGCTCACATTGAGCAGCGTCTATTGCAGCCCAAGCGTCTCGAGCAAATCCTGTCGCGTGTCCTCGATCGCCGCGAGGAACGCACCAAGGACCGCGCAACGCACATCACCGAATTGCGCAAGCGTGCAGCCGAAGCGGGCGCCAAACTCAAGCGGCTGTACGATGCGATCGAAAATGGAATCGCCGACGTCTCCGATCCGATGCTCAAGGAGCGCGTGACCGAGCTGAAGGCCATCCGCGACCAGGCCCGCGCTGACGCAGAGCGGGCCGAGGGTGCTCTCGATCGGGCTGGACCGAGCATCACACCCCAAGCGCTCAAAACCTTCGCCAGCCAAGCGCGCAGGCGCATGCGGACCGAATCCGGCGGCTACCGCCGTGACCATCTCCGCGCCCTGGCCCAGCGCATCGAGGTGGACGCGAAAGAGGTTCGCATCATGGGATCGAAAAGCGTGCTCCTGCGCACGCTTGTCGCGGCGTCCAGCGCAAAATCGGCAGGTTTTGGAGTGCCCAGTTTTGTACCGAAGTGGCGCGCCAGGAGAGATTCGAACTCCCGACCCTCAGATTCGAAGTCTGATGCTCTATCCAGCTGAGCTACGGGCGCTTGCTGTGAATTTCGCGCGGCGGTTCAGGGCGCGCGCGAAGATCACGCAGCCGTTCCCATAGACCGTCCGCGCCGGGAGGGCAATTGCCAGCAGGCCGGGGCGCGCGACATTGCGGTCGCTTGCCGATGCGCCGGGCCGGCTCTAACATCCGCGCTGTCAATAACAATCAAGAACGCGCGGGCGCACACGCCCGCGTGGCAGCGAGGAAACCTCATGCAGATCATCCGCACCATCATGGTGGCGGGCGCGCTCGCCGCATCGTCCGGCTTTGCGCCGGCGCAAGCGCAGGAAATCCGCCTCGCGCGGCAATTTTCGATGGGCTACCTGCAATTCAACGTCATGGAGCACGAGAAGCTGCTCGAAAGGCATGCCGCGGCGCTCGGCCTGAAAGATGTGAAGATCGTCTGGTCGACCTTCAACGGTCCGGACGCCATGAACAATGCGCTGATTTCGGACTCGGTCGACATCGTGGCAGGCGGCGTGCCGGGGTTGCTGACGCTCTGGAACCGCACGCATGGGACCGCGAACGAGGTGAAGGGCATCTCGGCGCTATCCTCGCAACCCTTCCTGCTGAACACGCGCAGCGACAGCATCAAATCGATCGCCGACTTGAAGGATTCGGATCGCATCGCGCTGCCGGCCGTGAAGGTGTCGGTGCAGGCCGTCACGCTGCAAATGGCCGCCGCCAAGCAGTTCGGCGAGAAGAATTTCGGCAAATTCGACAACCTGACGGTCTCGATGTCGCCGCCCGACTCGACCATCGCGCTGCTGTCGGGGTCTAACGAGATCACCTGCGTATTCGGTGTACCGCCGTTCCAGCAGCAGCAACTCGAGAAACCCGGCATCCGCACGATCCTGAACTCTTTCGACGTGATGGACGGCCCGCACACATTCACGGTGGCGTGGACCACGGCGCGCTTCCGCGAGAAAAATCCCGTGCTCTACAAGGCACTGTTCGCCGCGCTGAAGGAAGCGACGGAGATCGTCGACAAGGATCGCAAGAAAGCGGCCGCCTATTGGATCGAGGACGTGAAATCCAAGATGCCGATCGAGAAGGTGACAGCGGTGATCTCCGGCCCGCAGGTGCGCTGGACCATGGCGCCGGAGAACGCCATGAAGTTCGCGACCTTCATGCACAGTGTCGGCTCGCTCAAGGCGGTGCCGAAATCCTGGAAGGACCTGTTCTTCCCGGAAGTCCATGACCTGAGCGGGAGCTGAGAATGCACAAACGTTCAGGCCTGGCGCGTTTCGCCGCGTGTATCTTCGCGTGTCTCCTGGCGTGCGTGCTCGGTGTGTCCGCGCAAGCGCAATCGCCCGCCGACAAATATCCCGACAGGCAAATCCGGATCATCGTGCCGTATCCGCCGGGCGGTTCGGTCGATGTGCTCGGGCGCCTGATCGCACAGCGCATGCAGGAAAACTGGGGTCAGACCGTCATCGTTGAAAACCGGCCCGGCGCCGGAACGATGATCGGCACGGCGGCGGCCGCCAAGTCCGATCCCGACGGCTATACGTTGATCGTCGTGGTGAGCGGCCACACCATCAATCCGGCGCTCTATTCGTCGATGCAGTACGACGGGATAAAGGATTTCGCCCCGATCGCGCTGCTCGCGCGCACGCCTGTGGTCCTTTACGCGCATCCGTCATTGCCGGCAAAAGACGCGAAGGAACTGGTTGCACTCGGCAAGGCGAAGACCCACACGCTGAACTTCGGCTCGGCCGGCACTGGCAGCATGACGCACCTGACCGGTGAGTTGCTCAAGACCCAGGCCGGCATCGAGATGCTGCACATCGTCTATCGCGGCGGCACGCCGGCGATGAATGATCTGCTGGCAGGCCACCTGCCGCTGCAGTTCGCCACCGTCGCGCAGGCGTTGCCGCAGTACAAGGCCGGCCAGTTGCGCGCACTCGGTATCTCGTCCGCCGAGCGCTACGCCTCGGTGCCGGAAATCCCGACCTTCAAGGAGCAGGGCATCGATGTGGTCACCACGGAGTGGTACGGCCTGCTCGCGCCAGCCGGCACGCCGCAACCGATCGTCGACAAGCTCAATGCCGAGATGAAGCGCATTACATCGCTGCCGGGCATGGGCGATCGGCTGTCGGCAATCGAATTGACGCACTCGACGCCGGAAGAACTCGGCGCCTTCATCAAGGCCGAGACCGAGCGTTGGGGTGTGGCGATCAAGAAGCTGGGGCTGAAGGGAGAGTGATCTTGCTTATCCCTCCCCGAAGGGGAGGGCGGCGCCACGACGCGAAGCGTCGTGGTGACGGGTGGGACAGCTAAAAAGAAGACCCCAGCCGGCCTCGCTGGCGCTCGGCCACCCTCCCCTCCGGGAGGGATGGCACCGTCACAATATCTGATCCAGAAATCGCTTCGTCCGCGCGTCTTTCGGGTTGGCGAAGAACTCTTTCGGCGCCGCGTGCTCGACCAGCACGCCGCCGTCGGTGAAATACACCTGGTCGGCGACCTCGCGCGCAAAGCCCATCTCATGAGTGACGATCATGCACGTCATGCCGTCCTCGGCCAGCTCACGGATCGCGATCAGCACGTCCTTGACGGTCTCGGGGTCGAGCGCCGCCGTCACCTCGTCGAACAGCATGATGTCGGGATTCATCGCCAGGCTGCGCGCGATCGCGATGCGCTGTTGCTGGCCGCCGGACAGCTCGCCCGGATAGTGACCTTCCTTGCCTTGCAGCCGCACCTTGGCGATCAGCGCGCGCGCCTGTGCGTCGACTTCACGCTTGTCGCGTTTGAGAACATGAACCGGCGCCATCATGACATTGTCGAGCGCGGTCTTGTGTGGAAACAGATTGTATTGCTGGAACACCATGCCGACCTTGCGCCGCAGGGCGAGCTTATCGAGCTTCGGATCGTTCACCTCCTGGCCCTCGACCAGGATCGAGCCGCCATCGATCCGCACCAGGGCGTTCACGCAGCGCAGCAGCGTCGACTTGCCCGAACCCGACGGTCCGATGATGCAGATCACCTGGCCCTTCATCACGTCCATCGAGACGCCATTGAGCACGGTGAGCGCGCCGAACGTCTTGCGCACGTCTTTCAGGCGCACCAGCGGCTGATCGGGCGTCCAGCTCATGATTGTCCGGCCATCACTTCACCGCGAAACGTTTTTCGAGCGCGACGGTCGCGCGCGCGATCGGATAGCAATAGAGGAAGAAGAAGAGAAGCAGGTAAAGATACATCGGCACCAGCAGCTCGCTGCGGCCTTCCGCGGAGAGAATGTCGCCGGTCAGCGTCATCGCCTCGCTGACGCCGACGACGGATGTGAGCGGTGTCGCAACGGTAAGAATGGCGTAGAGATTCATCCAGGGCGGCGTCATGCGCTTGATGCACTGCGGCAGGATGACCATGGTCAGTGCCTGCCGGCGCGACATCGCAAGCGATTCCGCCGCCTCCCATTGCGTATAGGGGATCGAGCGCACCGCGCCGCGCACCAGCTCGGAGACGTTCGCCATCACCGGCAGCGCGAGGCCGACGGTGGATTTGACCCAGCCCGGCAGCGGAATGGTCACCCCGCCGACGTGCATCTCGAACGGCAGCAACAGCATGCAATAGAACAGCAGCACCAGCCATGGCGAGTTGCGGAAGAACTGCGTGACGAACCACGAGCCCGCGCGCACCGGCAACAGCAGCGAAATCTGCGCGATGCCGAGCGGGACACCAATGACGGTGCCGATCGTCATCGCCAGAAAGCTCATCGCGATGTTGAGCGCAAAGCCCTGCAACAGAAGCGGCGTCCATTTCGCGATCGTCGCGATGATGCCCGGCGTCCCGGGCGCGGCCCGCGCTTCGCCGATCAGGATGAAGGCGATCAGCGCGGCGGCGAGCGCCGCCCCATGCCATGGGCTCCAGCGCCACGCGGGCGCGCTCGTATCGATGCGGAACGGCTTCAACACCGGCAGATCGGTGCGGTCGGTGATCATAGCGGCGTATATCCCGGAATGCTCAAGGCACGCTCCCAGCGGCCCATGATCCAGACCAAAAGGCCGACAAGCCCGACATACACGAGCAGCAGGACGTTCATCATCTCCGGCACGTTCGACTCGTCGGACCAGATCTGGTTCGCCACATAGAGCATCTCCGGCACCGCAATCGCGTAGGCGATTGTCGTGGTCTTCACCAGATTGACCAGGTTGTTGTTGAGCGCGGGCAGGCTGATGCGGAACGCCAACGGCAGGATCACGTAGACATAGGCTTTCAGCCGGCTGTAGCCGAGGCTTTCCGCTGCCTCCATGGTCTCGCGCGGCACTGCCTCGATTCCGGCGCGGAAGATCTCGACGTTGAAGGCGCCGGCATAGAACGACAGGCAGATCGCCGCCCAGGTGAAGTTCGACACGACCGGCACCGCGATGCCGTTCTGGCCGGTAATCTTCAGGTAGGAGCCGAGCGCGAAGTAGAAGAAATAGAGCTGCACCAGCGGCGGCGTGTTGCGGAAGAACTGGATGTAGCCCTGCGTGACGAGCCGCAGCACGTGCAGCCGCGATCCCTGGATCCACGCACCGACTACGCCGATGATGACGCTGGCGACGAGGCACAGCCCCATCAGCCGGACCGACGTCAGGAAGCTGTTGAAGAAACGCGCGCGATCGAACGCGTCATAGAAGATGGTGAGCTTGATGCCGGATGTCTCATGGAGCACCCGGAACCAATCCCAGAGCGGTTGGAGATCCAGAGCCACTGTCAGTGGAGTGCACGCCCTCGTCCTTCGAGACGCCGCGCCTTCGCCCTTCGGGCTGCGGCGGGCTCCTCAGGATGAGGGCTATGTGAGAATCGAGATTTGACGGAGCGTTCCCTCATGGTGAGGAGCCCGCCGTCGCGCAAGCGAGAGCGGGCGTCTCGAACCAGGAGGGAGCGCGGGCGCAACGCCTCACGACTTCTTCGCGTACTTGTCGTGCATCTGCTTGAGGAACGCGGAGGCCTGGATGCCCCATTTCTTCTCGAGCTCGATCAGCTTGCCGCTGCGGTGCCATTCTTCCAGCGACTCGGCCATGAACTTGCCCCACGCGCCGTCACGCTCCTCGAGCTTGACGGCAAGGCCCCATGGCTCTTCCAGAATGGTCGGCAGCGTCATCTCGAAGCCGGCCCATTTCGGATCGGCGAGGCGTTCGGCGAAGGCGGTGTCGTCATAGACCCAGCCGATGCAGTTGCCCTGCTGCAGCGCGACCTCGGCTTCGGTCTGGCCCTTGAACGCCACGATGTCAGCGCCGTATTTCTCGGCCACGGGCTTGTTGTACCAGGCGCCCTGGATGCCGCAGACCTTCTGGTCCTTGAGCTGCTCCCAGGATTTCAGCGCGGCCTTCTTGTTGGCGAGCACATTGACGCCCGAGGCGTAGTAGAGCGGCTCGATGATGCCGACGATCTGCCGGCGGTCCGGCTTGTCGTTCATGGTGGCAATCATCAGGTCGATCTTGCCCTGCTGCAGGAACTGCATGCGATTGGACGAAACCACGGGCTCGATCTCGAGCTTCACGCCGAGCTTGTCGGCGACCAGCTTGGCGATATCCGGCTCGAGGCCGACGATCGTGCCCGACGGGTCGCGAAAACCGAACGGCTTGTAGTCGGCCTTGCTGCCGACGATCAGCGTGCCGCGCTGCTTGATCTTCTCCAGCGTTTGCGCGGCGGCCGGCGCCGCCGCAACCGCGAGGCCGATGGCGGCCGCGGCTGCGCTAAAAAGCAGTTTTTTCATGCAGATCCCCTGGACTTGTTGTCTTGCCGATAGCCTAGCGAACAAGCACGGAACATGCCAGCGGCGCGCGCCGTCTGCTCGTGCGCGGTAATGTCGCCGACCAGAGGTTGATCAGGTGATTAGCTAGATTTCCAGCGCCCGCACCTGCTTGGCGTTGCTCGTCGCGGCGGCGAGCAGGAAGCCCAAGTCGGTTCCGGTCGAGACGTAACGCGCGCCCATCTTGACGAAATCGGCGGTCAGCTTCGGTTGCGAGCCGAGGCCCCCGACACCGGCATGCTTGCCGTATTTGCGGCATGCCGCAATCGTGCGCGCATAGGCGTCACGCACCTTGGGATTTTCGTAATCGCCCGGAATACCCATGTCGGCGGTCAGATCATTGGTGCCGATCAGCACCATGTCGACGCCTTCGACCGCGACAATCTCGTCGGCGCGGTCTACGGCCTCCGCGCATTCGAACTGCACGATCACCATCGTGGCATCGTTCAGCGTCTGGTAGGCCTGCGCGGCCGGCGGATTGCGATACTGGAAATGCGGCAGCGCGGCTGCGAAGCCGCGTTCGCCTAGCGTCGGATATTTCGCGGCGCGTACCACCGCGCGCGCCTGTTCGGCCGAGCGCACATCCGGAACGATCACGCCGAGTGCGCCGCCGTCGAGCACGCGCCCGATGATGTCGAGCTGCGGCACGCGCGCGAACGGCGCAATGCCGGCATCCAGAGCGGCGAGGCAGATCTGGCTGGTCGTCTCCAGCGACAGGCTCGAATGCTCAAGATCGACATAGAGCGAATCGAAACCCGCGGCCTTGGCGAGCCGCGCGATCTCGCCGCTGCGGGTCAGGCGCACCGTCATGGAAGACGCAACCTCGCCGCGCGCGAGGCGCTCCTTGACGCTGTTGCGCACGCTGACATCTGTCATGTTATTCCGCCGGTTCGAATGAATAGCCGTCGCCCTGGCGGCGGATATAGCCGCAATAGGGCGCGCCGAAATGCATCGGCATGATCAGCGCGCCGCGCTCGGCCGCGCGCGCCAGCACGGCCGCGCGGGATTCGAGCGCCTTGTCGGCCCATAGCACATAGCGATCGTTCCAGTCCGGCCGCACCACCTGGATCGGGTTGTGCATCACGTCGGCGCAGAAGATACCCTCTTCGCCACCGGCGCGCAGGCGGAACGACAGCATGCCGGGCGCGTGACCGGGCACCGGCTCGGGCGTCAGGCAACCGGCGACGTCCTTGGTGCCATCCATGAACTCGCCAAGCCCTGCATCGAGGATCGGCAGCACGCTGTCGGCGAACGCGCCGCCGTTCACGCCCGTGTCGCCCTTGTCGTAGAGCGCTTTCCAATAGTCGAATTCGGTTTGCGGAATGAGGTAGCGCGCTTTCGGGAACGTCGGCGCCCACGCGCCGTTCTGCTGCTCGGTGTTCCAGCCGACGTGGTCGGTGTGCAGGTGCGTCATCACCACATGGGTCACCTGCTCACGCCCCGCACCGGCCGCCTCGAGCCAGGGCATCACCAGCGTGTTAAGCCGGTCCATGCGCTCGGCCGGGCGCGGTTTGCGATTGCCGACACCGGTATCGATCACGATGACATTGCCGCCGACCTTCAGTACCCAGAGCTGGATGGTGACGACCAGCCGGTCCATCTCCGGCACGTAGTGGTTCGGCGCCAGCCAGCTCGCGTTCGCCTTGAGCACGCGGTCGCGCTCGGCCTTCTCGATCGCCGGATAGAGGAAATCCGGCGGATGCGTCGGGCCGGAATATTCGATGACGCCCGTGATGCGCGCATCGCCGATCGTGTGATGGTGGATCATCAGTCAGTCATCCACCGCTTCATTCGCGCGCGCGGCCGGTCGCGTGACGAACGTGCCATGCCAGGCAGCGAGGCGCGGATGACCATCGCGCCATTCCAGCTCGGGAAAGCGGAAGTCGATGTAGCTGAGCGCCACGCCGATCGCGATGTGACCGATGGAATAGCGCGAGCCCTCGAGCGCGGACGCTTCGTTCTCCAGCATGTCGACCGAGACGTTGGTCTTCAGCTTCCACGCCTGCATGTGCTTGATCGACTGATGCTCGGGCGCACGAAGCTGCTCGGCCCGCCACATCAGCATGGTGTCGAGCATGCCGTCGCCGAGCGACTGGCGGCGCAGCGCGACAAGCCGCTCGGGAAAGTCGACCGGAAACAGTTTCTCGCCCGTGTTCAGCGAGTCGAAATACTCCGCGATGACGGGAGAGTCGTAGATCACCGTGCCGTCGGCAAGCACCAGCGTCGGCAGCCGGCTCTGCGGATTCTGCTTCATCAATTCGACATTCGGCGTCGCCGCCGCGACCAGCGTGCGCACCGTTTCGATACGGTCGGCGAGACCCACTTCATGCGCCACAACCATCACTTTGCGCACGAACGGCGAACGTGGCGACCAGTGCATCAGCATTTTCTTCGTCATTATTGCGTTCCCTCGTCCCGGCGCGAGCTTGGCATCAATCGTCGGCGGCTGAAAGTGCAAGGTGGTTGGATGAGGGTTGCAGTTCTGACATCGAAGCGATGCTGCTCTGCCTCACCGCCGGTTGACCTCGCGCTTGCGCGCGGTGCTAGATGCGAAAAAGCCAAGGTCAGGGACGGAATGCCGATCGACAAGCGCGTGAGTTTCGCTGCGGCACTGGACGGTGTCGCCAACGGGGCGACAGTTTTCATTTCAGGGTTTGGGGGCGCCGGATTTCCCAATGCACTCATTCGCGCGCTGCGCGAGCGGGGCCCGAAAAACCTCACTCTGGTGGTCAATTCGGCGACGCACCGCTATTCGCTTACCCATGAGCTGATTGCCAACGATCAGGTACGCAAAGTGATTTGCACGGCCGCCCGTGGGCACGACAAGGAACCCTCGCCATTCGAGACCCGATGGATGGCAGGCAAGATCGAGCTTGAATGCGTGCCGCAGGGCACGTTTACCGAGCGCATCCGCGCCGGCGGCGCCGGCATTCCGGCGTTCTATACGCCGGTCGGCTTCGGCACTGAACTGACCAAGGATCGCGAGGTGCGCCGCTTCGGCGACCGCGATTATGTGCTCGAGCCTGCTATCACCGGCGATCTCGCGCTGGTGCGCGCCGATACTGCCGACCGCTATGGCAATCTCACATTCCGCTATGCGCAAATGAACTTCGGACCCGTGATGGCGACCGCCGCGAAGCTGAGCGTTGCCGAAGTGCGAGCTTTCACCGATGAACCGATTGCGCACGACAAAGTGCAGCTTCCCGGCCTCTATGTCGACCGCGTGGTGACCGCGCCATGACTTCATCCACGCCGCTCAATCGCCTGCAAATCACCTGGCGCGCCGCGCAGGACATCGAGGATGGCCAGGTGGTCAATCTCGGCATCGGCTTGCCGGTGCATTGCTCCGACTACCTGCGGCCCGGCATCGACGTCATCATCCAGGCCGAGAACGGTGTGATCGGCGCCGGGCCGCTTGCCGCGAAGGACAAGGCCGATAGCGATCTGGTCGATGCCGGCAGCCGCCGCATCACATTGAATCCCGGCGCCGCGATCGTCGACTCCTCCTGGTCGTTCGCGATGATCCGCGGCGGGCATATCGACGTCACGATTTTGGGCGCGTTCGAGGTGGCGGCGAATGGCGATCTTGCCAACTGGGACATGCGTGTGCCCAATCGCGGCCCGCTGGTCGGTGGCGCGATGGACCTTGCGGCGAGCGCGCGCCACGTCTGGGTGATCATGGAGCACACGACGCGCAAAGGCGGCCCGCGCCTCTTGGAAAAGTGTGCGCTGCCGCTCACGGCGGTGCACTGCGTCAGCCGCGTCTATACGGACCTGGCAGTGGTCGACGTCACGCCGCAAGGCTTTATCGTGCGCGAGATGATCGACGGCATGAGCCGCGACGAGCTGCAGGCGAAGTCCGGCGCGCCGCTGTCGTTCGCGGCGGATTGCAAGCCTTTGACGGCGCCGCCGATCGCGTTGCCGGAGTAGCGTCATGAATTTCATGGAAGCGAACGGCGTATCGCTGCGCTATGCGGTCGAGGGCAGCGGCAAGCCGATCGTGCTGATTCACGAGATGGGCGGCACATTGGAGAGTTGGGGTTTGCTGGCGCCGTTGCTCGCGCTCAAGCGCCGCGTCGTGCGCTACGACACGCGTGGCGCGGGCTTCTCGGAGAAAATCCGCGGGGACGTGACGATCGACGCGATGACCGACGACCTCATCGCGCTGCTGGACAAGCTGGGGACCAGAGAAAAAGTGTCCCTGGTTGGTACGGCGGTTGGCGGCGCGATCGCGCTGCATACGGCCGTGCGATTCCCGGATCGTGTTGCGGCCGTGATCGCGACCAGCCCGGCGACCTCGATCCCGCCGGCCAATCGCGACGCCGTGCTGACGCGTGTCGCGAAGTTCGAGGCTGAGGGCGTGCGTGTTGTTGCGGACGAGACCGCGGCGAATGGCTATCCGGAGGAATTGCGCACCGACAAGGCGCGCTTTGAAGGTTTTCGCGCGCGCTGGCTCGCGAACGATCCCTCGAGCTTCGCGGCGATCTACCGCATGCTGGCGAACATGGATCTCGGGCCGGAGCTCGGATCGATCAAATGTCCGGTGCTGGTGATCGGCGGCGAGTTCGATCGCGGCCGCCCGCCTGCGCGTGTCGAGCCGATCGCAAGGACGATACCGGGCGCGACGTTCAAGGTGCTTCCCGTTGGCCACTACGCCGGCTTGCAGAAGCCGGAGCTGATGGCAAAGGAGATTGGCGCGTTCCTGGATGGGGTCGGGGCGTAAAATAGCCCTCACCCTGAGGAGGGCGCGAAGCGCCCGTCTCGAAGGGCGAGGGCGTGCACTCCGCGTGCGCGGCCATCCTTCGAGACGCCGACCTTCGGCCGGCTCCTCAGAGCGTGAGAATCTTTCGGCAATGAGCATTTGCCACGCCTGCTGTCCTGTGATTCTGTCGCATTGAGTTCGAAGCAGGGTTGACGATGGTTGACGAGCAATTGTTCGAGAGTTTACCCGAGCAGGAAAGACCGCAAGCCGAGGGACGCGGTGCTCCGCGGTTACGGGAGCCGGAACGCATGCAGGTCAGCATGCATATGTTGGCGCTGGACGATCTGATTCCGGAGGACCATCCGGTTCGCGCGGTCTGGGCGTTCGCCGAGCGGCTCGATCTGTCGGCGTTGCACGACGTCATCAAGGCACGCGAGGGCCAGCCCGGACATCCGCCAGCCGCGCCGAAGCTGCTGTTGGCGCTTTGGCTCTGGGCCACGGTCGAGGGGGTTGGGAGCGCCCGCCAACTGGATCGGCTGTGCCGGGATCATGTGGTCTATCGCTGGTTATGCGGCGAGGTGTCGATGAACTATCACAGCCTGTCGACGTTCCGGATCGCCCACATGGCGGTTCTGGAGCGGCTTCTGGCGCAGGGCGTCGCCTCGATGGTGGCGGCTGGGTTGGTGGCGCTCGACACGTTGGCGCAGGATGGCTTGCGGGTGCGCGCGGGTGCCGGGGCGAGTTCGTTCCGCCGGCGCGCGCGGCTTGATGATCTGCACGCGGCGGCGCAGGCGCGGGTGGAGCGCCTGCGTGCTGAAGTCGAGACGGATCCGATGGCCGGCGATCAGCGCCAGCGCGCCGCAAAGGAGCGTGGCGCGCGCGAGCGCGAGGCGCAGATCGCGGCAGCGCAGGCGCGCATGACGGAACTGGAGGCCGAGCGGGAACGGCGAGAGAAGACCAACAAGAAAGAAGTGTCCAAGCAGAAGCCGCCGCGCGCGTCGACCACCGATGCCGATGCGCGGGTGATGAAGATGGCGGATGGTGGATACCGCCCCGCTTACAACATGCAGATCATATCGACCCCGGAACACCAGGTGATCGTTGCGGTCGACATCGATACCAGCGGCTCGGATCGTGGCCTGGCACAGCCAGGGATCGAGACCGTGCATGCTGAAGGCTACGAACCCTCCAACTATTTGGTCGATGGTGGCTTCACCAAGAACGAGGCCATCGAATGGGCCCATGCCAGCGATATAAAGGTGTGGTGCCCGCCGGCGCAGACCAAGCACGGCACCGACCCTTATGCGCCGAAGAAAGGTGACGGTGTCGGCGTCGCGGATTGGCGTAAACGCATGCAGAGCGAAGCCGGCAAGACATTCTACCGACTGCGCTGCGAGCACGAATGCATCAACGCCCATGCCCGCCGCATGGGTTTGCGCCAGCTATCCCTGCGCGGCAAGATTAAGGCCCGCATCCATCTGTTGTGGTTCGCGGTCGCTCATAACCTGATGCGCTTCCTCGCCTTGCACGCCAAGGCGCAGGCAGCGGCATAGCAGCGGCGCCTACGCCAGCGGGCGGCCACAATGCGCCGCCAGCATCGGCCTGGCATCGGAGTAGCCTGGTTTCCGCAGTTTGCGGAGGTCGGGCCAGATCGCCGTCATACGCGTGACGGCTCAGCCGAAAAACTTGCGGTCGGTGTCCTGCAGCCCATCAAAAGCAAATTCTTCCGGCGCGAGCGAATCTTTCTCATGCTGTCAGGATGAGGGCTCAGCGCAAATGATCCGCGCCGCCGAACGGAACCAGCGGGTTGTCGCTCAGCGCTGTACCGTCGGGCCTGTCGATCTGCGCCTTGCCCAAAAAGGCGTTGAACAGGTCCTCGATCTGGCGCGGGTCGGTGTCGTTGACGATGAACACCAGCCGCGTGCGGTGGTCGGCATCCGGCCATGCGCAAAGCGTCACCGGCGGGTGGAACACGTGCTGCACGCCGTGGATCACGATCGGCGCGTCGGGCGCCTCGGCGATCTTCACGATGCCTTTGACACGCAGCAAGTTCGGCCCGTGCATCGAGCGCACGAGATCGAGAAACATCTCGAACGCCGATGACGATATCGCGCGCTCGCTCGCCAGCGTGAAGGCGCGAATGCGCGCATCGTGGCGGTTGACGTCGTGATGATGATGGTCATGCGCCGGCGCATAGGCTTCATCGGCGAGCCAGCGCTTTACGTCGGGGATCTTGCGGGCCGCATCGTAGAGGCCGCAGTCGATCAGTTGCGGCACGCTCGCATTCGCGGCTTCGATCACGGGGGCGGCCGGATTGAGTGCTGCGAGGCGCGCCCGCAATGCCGCCAAGGCGTCGCGCCGCGCCGGCGTGTCGATGAGATCGGTCTTGGTCAGCACGATGCGGTCGGCGACCGCGGCCTGCTTGACCGCCTCGGCATGCGCGTCGAGCGTTGCGGTGCCATTGACGGCGTCGACCACGGTCACGACGCCATCGAGGCGGAAGCGCATCACGAGATAAGGATGCACCATCGCGGTGTGCAGCACCGGCGCGGGATCGGCAAGGCCGGTGGTCTCGATGATGACGCGGTTGAAACGCATGCGGCCGTTGTCGAGGCCGCGCAGCAGCTTCTCCAGCGTGTCGACCAGGTCGCCGCGCAGCGTGCAGCACAGGCAGCCGGTGCTCAGCAGCATCACCCCATCCTCGATATGCTCGACGAGCAGATGATCGAGGCCGATCTCGCCGAACTCGTTGATGATGACGGCGGTCTGGCTCAGCGCCGGATCCTTGAGCAGCCGGTTGAGCAGGGTGGTCTTGCCGGCGCCGAGAAAGCCGGTGAGCACGGTCAGCGGCAGCGGCGGGCCCGGTCTGCGTGCGGCGGGCATTGCGGGCCGCGCTGCGGCCGCCTCGCTCATTGCTTCGCCGGCTTCTCGTCGGATTTGGCCGCGGGCTTGGCGGCGGTCTTCTTCGGCTTTACGGCCGCGTCCTTCTTCTTCTCGCCGGGTGGCGCGATCGGCGTCTCCTTGGCGGAGGCGGGCGCGAAAGTCGCGGTCTGCTTGGGTTTCGGCTTCGCAGCCCCGGCGGCGTTCGCCAAAGCAGGCTTGGTCAGCGCTTCCTTGGTGGCGGCGTTGGCGACCGCGGCCGTTTCGGCCGACGGCTTCTTGCGCTTCGGCGCGGCCGCGACCAGCGTCGGATCGCCGGGATTTTTCTTCGGCCCGATATAGACCGGGATCGGCACGAACGCCGCCATTGGCCCGAGCAGCGGTCCGTTCTTCGGCGCGCCGCCGCGCAGGCTCTGCAGCGTCGCCGCGAAGGCCGAACTGGAATCGGTATCGGCGCTCGGTGTTTCTTCCTCGTCGGCGCTTTCCGTCGCCGGGCGGCGGCGGTTCTTGCCGCACATGTCGTCGCGCAGATTGGGCGGCGCGGCGGCGATCGGCTGCAGCGCGTCGACCGTGCCGAGCGAGGGCATCAGCCAGGTGAGCCCGGTGTTCGAAAAACCCTTCTCGAACAGTTGCGCGGCCTTCTCGGAGCGCACCGTGCCGGACGATGAGCCGAAGACCACGACGATCAGCTTGCGGCCATTGCGTGTTGCGGTCGCCACCACGTTGAAGCCCGAGGCGCAAATGAAGCCGGTCTTCATGCCGTCGGCGTCGGGGTAGCGCCCGATCAGTCCGTTGGTGTTGCGCATCACGCGGCGGCCGAACTTGATCGCCGGGATGTGCCAGTACAACTCGTATTCGGGCAGTTCGCGCAGGATCGCGCGGGCGAGGATCGCCATGTCGCGCGGCGAGGTGATCTGCTCGTCGGCCGGCAACCCGTTCGGATTGACCCAGCTCGACTGCGTCATGCCGAGCCGGCGCGAGGCTGCGTTCATCTGATCGGCGAAGCCCTCGACGGAACCGCCGACCGCTTCGGCGAGCACGACCGCGATGTCGTTGGCCGACTTCACCATCATCATCTTGAGCGCGTTGTCGACGGTGAGTTGCGTGCCCGCCGCAAAACCCATCTTGGAGGGCGCCTGCGACAGCGCGATCGGCGATACCGTGACCAGGCTGTCGAGCGTGAGGCGGCCTTCCTTCACGGCCTTTAGCGTGAGGTACATCGTCATCAGCTTGGAGGTCGACGCCGGATACCACGGATAGGTGGCATGCTCGGCGTGCAGCACCTTGCCGGTGTCGGCCTCGATGACGAGCGTCGCGTCGGCGGCGGCCGGCTTGGCGGTGAGCGGGAGGGCTGCCAGCAGGGCGACCCCGAGGGCCGCAAAACGGAGAGTCGGGGTCGGCAAATGGGGCACGGGGCGCGGTCCGGTTTGGTTCGACGGGCCTCGGGAACGTGCTTGGTGTTCCAGGCGGTGGTTTTGCTATCTAAACCGATCAGGGGGCGAACGCAAAGCCGGATTGACGGCATGCACACCCCGGCCCATCTGTGTTAGCAAGCCCTTCATCGCGAAGGAAAACGACCAAAATTCGGCAAGGAGGCCAGAATGACCGGCTGCATCGTGGGATGGGCGCATACGGCGTTCGGGAAGCTCGAAGGCGAGAGCGTCGAGAGCCTGATCGTACGGGTTGCGGTCGATGCGCTGGCCGATGCCGGGATCGCGCCCGCCGATGTCGACGAAATCGTGCTCGGTCACTTCAACGCGGGCTTCTCGCAGCAGGATTTCACCGCCTCGCTGGTACTCCAGGCCTCCGACGATCTGCGCTTCAAGCGCGCCACGCGGGTTGAGAATGCCTGCGCGACCGGCTCGGCGGCGGTGCATCAGGGCCTGCGCGCCATCGAGGCCAAGGCGGCCCGCATCGTGCTGGTCGTCGGCGTGGAACAGATGACCACCACGCCGGGGCCGGAGATCGGCCGCAATCTGTTGCGCGCGTCCTACGTGAAGGACGAGGCCAATATCGAGGGCGGCTTTGCCGGCGTGTTCGGCCAGATCGCCGGCGCCTATTTCCAGAAATACGGCGATCAGTCCGATGCGCTGGCCATGATCGCCGCCAAGAACCACAAGAACGGCGTCGCCAATCCCTATGCGCAGATGCGCAAGGATTTCGGCTACGATTTCTGCCGCAATGTGAGCGACAAGAATCCGTTCGTCGCCGGACCGCTCAAACGCACCGACTGTTCGCTCGTCTCCGATGGTGCGGCCGCGATCGTGCTCACCGATGTCGAGACCGCATTGCAGATGAATAAGGCCGTGGTGTTCCGCGCCGCGCAGCATGTGCAGGACTTCCTGCCGATCGCCAAGCGCGACATCTTGAAGTTCGAAGGCTGCACGCAGGCTTGGCAGCGCGCTTTGGCGCAAGCGGGGATCGCGCTGTCGGACCTCTCGTTCGTCGAGACGCATGACTGCTTCACGATCGCCGAATTGATCGAATACGAGGCGATGGGGCTTGTGCCCGAGGGGCAAGGCGCGCGCGCCATCAAGGACGGCGTCACCGCGAAGGATGGCAAGCTGCCGGTCAATCCGTCGGGTGGATTGAAGTCCAAGGGCCACCCGATCGGCGCGACCGGCGTGTCGATGCACGCGCTCTCGGCGATGCAACTCACCAACACGGCCGGCGGCATCCAGGTCGACGGCGCCAAGCTCGCCGGCATTTTCAACATGGGCGGCGCCGCGGTTGCGAACTACGTGAGCGTGCTGGAGCGGATCAAGTAGTCGCGGGCCGCGGATCGGCATCCGCCTGAACCATGAGCGGTGGCAACAAATCGGCGGAGCCACGCGCGCAAAATTCAATGCGCCGGTCAGATGCGATCTGGGTGCTGTCGGCGTGCGCGCTTGTGCTTGTGGCGATGGCAGCGCTGGTAAAATCAGGCATGCTCGCGAGCGGTGTCGCGCCCGACACCGCCGGCTATTTCGCTGCGGCGGCGTCTGATGATCTTTGGAGCGCTCCGCGCCATCCGCTCTATGGCTATCTTGCCGGGCTGTTCGGCGCGAGCGCCGCCGACGCCGGGTACGTCCCGCTTGCTCAGGCGATGCTGCATGTCGTCGCGTCGCTCGGCTTGTTCGCCGGCGCGCGCGCGGCTGGCATCGGACGAGCCGGTTCGTTTTCGCTGTTTGCCGCCGCGCTCGTTTCGCAGTCCGCGCTGCTCCAGGTGCCGCTGCTCTTGCCGGAGTCGCCGGCGGTATCGTGCCTGATGCTGGGATTTGCCGCCACGCTGGCGGCGGCGCGGTCGGCATCCCGGCTTCGTCTCTGGCTGGTCCCGGCCATGATTGCGGTCGGCGCGGCCTACCTGTTGCGGCCGGCGTTCCTGCCCGCGCCGGTGTTCCTTGCGGCGCTTTATGCGGCGTTCGGCCTTCGGCAGAATCGCCCGCGGACTCTCGCACGCGCCATAATCCTGTTCGCGGCGCTGATCGCGCCGTTCGTCGTTCAGTCCGGCATCCGGCTCCGGGCGGCCGGCGACTTCAACATCGTGTCGTTCGGCGGGTTTCAGATGTCCGCCATGGCGGGCTTCATGCTGACGCCCGAGATGGTCGATCGGTTTCCCGAGCGCACGCGCGCGACGGCGCGCGCCGTCCTGTCGGCGCGCGAAGCCGCCGAGGCGGCGGGTACTATCGTCCGCACCCCGCTCAACTCATCCGGACAGCGCTCCTTCGTCTCCGCGGCGCTCGGCTATTTCGACATTTATGCGCGCGGCTATGATGATTTTCTCCATGGCGTCATCGACAAGCAGCAGCAGCCTGATGAGAGCTGGGTCGCATTCAATCGCCGCATGATGGCATTCTCGCTCGATGCGGTGATGATTTCGCCGCCACGCTGGGCTGCCTGGATCGCGGGTGCGACGGCGCGTCTCACCGGCCATATGATCGTGACCAACGCGATCATGCTGCTGGCGCTCGGCGCGCTCGCGGCCGGTTTGCTGTTTGCGCTTATGCGCCGCGCCGGCCGAATTTCGGCCTGCGACGGGCTTGGCGGCGTTCTGCTGGTGACCGGCGCCTGGATCGGCGCGACCGCACCGCTCACCGTGCTGACGACATTCCCGGCGCACCGCTATATCGACACGGCCGCGGCGCTGCTGCCGGCTGTCCCGATTGCGCTCACGATTGCGATCATCCGCGGACTGAGAACGCAAGCCGTGCGGGACCGTTAGACGGCCTCCGCCGCCGTTGCGTCAGGCGCCGGCAGCACGGCCTGGGGCTTCTCGGCGGTCATGAACTGCGCGCTGGCCAGCTCGGCAAAGCGTCCACCCTTGGCGACCAGCTCGTCGAAGGTGCCAGTCTCGATGACGCGGCCCCGATCGAATACCAGGATACGCGTCGCATTGCGCACCGTCGCCAGACGATGCGCGATCACGAAGGTGGTGCGGCCTTTCATCACTTCGTCGAGCGCGGCCTGCACCTTGCGCTCGGTGGTGGCATCGAGCGCGCTGGTCGCCTCGTCGAGGATCAGGATCGGCGGATCCTTGAGCAGCGCGCGCGCGATCGAGATGCGCTGTCGCTCGCCGCCGGACAGTGAACGGCCGCGTTCGCCGACCGAGCCTTCAAGACCCTCCGGGTGGCGGTCGACCAGCTCGATCGCCTGCGCGCGCTCGGCAGCTTCGCGCAATTGCACGTCGGTCGCGCCCGGATTGCCGACCCGCAGATTCTCGGCGATCGAACGGTTGAACAGCAGCGCCTCCTGGTAGACGACGCCGATATTGTGGCGCAGCGCCGCCAGCTTGATCGTCTTGACGTCCATGCCGTCGATCTTGATGACGCCGGACTGCGGATCGAACGCGCGATGCAGCAGGGCCAGTGCGGTCGACTTGCCGGCGCCGGTCGAGCCGACCAGCGCGATCGTCTCGCCGGGGAGCGCAGTGAACGTCAGGTCGGTCACGGCGCTGCGCTTGCCGTCGTAGGAGAACGAGACGTCGTCGAACTCGACCAGCCCGCGCATGCGGCCGGGGTCGATCGCATTAGGAGCGTCGCGCACCGCCGGCTCGGTATCGAGCACGCCGAAGAATTCGCGTAAGCGCGGCGCATCGAGCAGCACCTTGTTGGTGAAGCCGACGACCTGCTCGAGGCGGATGATCAGCAGGCCGGCGAAATTCATGAAGGTGACGATCTCGCCGATGCTCGCGAGGCCTTTGCTGTTGAGATAGATGCCGAGCAGGAAGATCGACAGCATGGTCAACGTGGTGGCGGAGCGCGTCAGCACGGCGATTATCGCCCACCAGGAGAGCACCGGCATTTGCGCGGCGAGCAGGCGGTCGACCTCGTTGCGCAGGCTCATCACCTCCGCCTCGACGCGAGAGAAACCCTGCACCAGTGCAACATTGCTCATGGCGTCGGAAGCGCGCTCGGCGAGCGCGGTGTAGTGCCCTTCGACCTTGCTTTGCAGCTTTTCGGTCTTGCGGATGACCAGCGCGGTCAGTCCGGTGAACACCACGCAGAGCGCGACGAGCAGCGAGGCGAGCCGCCAGTTGATCAGCAGCGACAGCGGCAACAGCACGAACAGCGCGACGAAGGCCGCGAAATGCTCGCGGAAGAACGACAGCCACAGACCCCACAGCGCATCCACGCCGGTGAGCATGACCTTCATCAGCCGGCCCGAATGGGTGCTGCCATGAAACGACAGCGGCAACTGCATGACGTGTTCGAAATACATCGTGGTAACGGTCTGCTTGCGCCGGTGCGACAGGCGGTCGGCATGCAGCGCAACCAAAACACTGCATCCGATGATGAACAGGCCAAAACCGACCCAGGCGGCGAGCAGCGGCGTCAGGGCCTCGAAGGTCGGCGTTGCGCCAGCGCCCTGTCCCTTCACCAGCGCATCGATGATGCGACCAAACAGCACAGGCTCGGCAAATTGCGCGGCCGCGAGCGCCACATTGGCGGCCGCCAGAATCCAGCCAAGCCGGGCCTCGGGGCCGAGCAGGACCAACACACGGCCGTAAAGCTTGAGAAAATTCATGCGGATGGGATCAGGTTGCGGGGGCCGCACTCTATAACATGGCCGCGCGGTCGCAAGTCGTCGTCCAAATCACGGCGGATCGGAGTATTGGTCTGGCGGATGGGCGCCGCCGGGTACCCGTTCGCGCTCTTTGGCCAGCGTTCAGCCAATTCGGCTGCAGCTGTCGGCCGGGAACCAAAAAATGTGCTGACGTTTGCAAATCTGAGGCGCGGTTGTCGCTGTCTACTTTGATCGCCATCGATGTGTTGTTGTTCCCTTGCGTCAAAACTGTGTGTTTCAACCACCTGTAGTAGAACTGCTTATTGAGCGCCCGCCAACGCCCATTGTACGAATTAGAATAATTAAACATGACATTTTCGTGATGTGAGATTGTTTCCATAGACAATTCAATTAAAGATTGTGACGCGTTAAATTGGAGATCGGCGGATGGCCAGGCGATGACCAACGTACCGACGGATTTGCTGCGAACCCTGATCGCAGTGGTCGATTTGCGCAGCTTTACGCGCGCCGCGCAGCTTCATGGCGTCACGCAACCGGCCGTCAGTGCCCAGATCAAGCGCTTGCAGACGTTGCTCGGCGGCGAGCTGTTCGACAAGAGCGCGCCCGGGGTCACGCTGACGGCGAAGGGCGAGACGGTGGTCAATTATGCGCGCCGTCTGCTCGCGCTCAACGACCAGATGCTCGACGTGACGGCGCGCGGCAGCGCGGCGGCGCAGCTTCGGGTCGGGCTTGCGACCGACTATTTCGAGGCAACGGCGCTGCGGACCATTGCGGAATTTCAAGCGGCGCGCCCTGGCCTGGTGATCCATATCTGCGCCGAACCATCCTCCGCGCTGCTGCGCGACCTGCGCCGCGGCGATTATGATCTGGTCGTTGCGGCCTCGGATGTCGAGATCGAGATCGGCGCCGAGCGGACATGGCAGGAACCGACCGCGTGGGGCGTAGCGTCGGCCGCGGTGGTTGAACGCAAGGGCCCGGTCCCGCTGGTCGTGGTTGGCGAAAGCAGCCTGTCCCGGCGGATGAGTGTCGAGACGCTCGAGCGCGCCGGGATCGACTACGAAATCACCTATGTGGGTGCGAGCTTCGCCGGCATGGTGAGCGCCGCCGCGGCCGGCTTCGGTGCCGCCTGCTGGGCCAAGCGGCTGTTGCAGCATCCCGGCCTGCAGGTATTCGATAGCCTGCCGCGGCTTCCGCGTGTGCCGGATGTTCGCGGCGGCGTGCATCTGCGTGACGGGCTGGAGGGATCGGATCTGATCGAGCTTGCCGACACGCTCGCGGCCGTGATCGCCCGCGAAGGCGATGGGGTCCTGGAGGCCGTCCGCAGGACGGCATCGGGCTAGAGCGCAACTTTTCTTGCGTCAGGCCTGCGCGAAGCCCGAGCGCTGCGCCCAGCGGGTGGTGCGCGCTTCGAGCGCCGCCATCAGCGCGTACATCACGATGCCCTCGACTGCGAGCGCGATCAGGCCGGCGAAGATCAGCGGCACCTGGAATTGCGCCTGCGCCTGCAGCATCAGATTGCCGATGCCGTCATTCGACGCCACGCTTTCGGAGATCACCGAGCCGACGAAGGCGAGCGTGATAGCGACCTTCAGCGAGCCGAAGAAATACGGCAGCGCGCGCGGGAAGCCTACCTTGCGCATGATGTCCAGCTTCGAGGCACCGAGCGCCTTGAGCACGTCCTCAAGCTCCGGCTCGATCGTGGCAAGACCCGTTG
Source organism: Hyphomicrobiales bacterium (assembly GCA_039649225.1). Taxonomy (GTDB): domain Bacteria; phylum Pseudomonadota; class Alphaproteobacteria; order Rhizobiales; family Xanthobacteraceae; genus PALSA-894. The sequence continues at coordinate 25,170 of JBBWZU010000653.1, forward strand.
CGACGTTCACCACGATCGGGAAGAACGAGATCAGGAATGCCGTCAGCACCGCCGGAACGAAGCCGATGCCGAACCACAGCACCAAGATCGGCACCACGGCGACCTTCGGGATCGCGTTGAAACCGATCATCAGCGGATAGACACCGGCGTAAATAGCCCGCGACCAGCCGACCGCGAGGCCGAGCAGCAAGCCGAATCCGACCGCGAGGCCGAATCCGATCAGCGTCGTCGAGAGCGTAAACGCCGAATGCCGGGTCAGCGGCCACCAGAAATCCACGAAGGCCTTCGCGATCAGGGAGGGCGGCGGCAGGAAGAACGGCGGTATGTTGAACGCGCGGCAGGCGGCTTCCCAGACCACGAACAGCGCGATGGTGGCAATCCACGGCGCGAGGCGGATGGCGAGCGAGCTCTTCACTGCCGCGCCCTCACTGCCGCGCCCTCACGATGTGCTCGCGCAGCTCGTGCACGATGGCGCCGAATTCCGGCGAGAACGTCACTTCGAGATCGCGCGGCCGCGGGATCTCGATGATGCGCTCTGCCACCACGCGGCCCGGCCGTGCCGACATCACGAAGACGCGGTCGGCGAGAAATACCGCTTCGCGCAAATCATGCGTGACCAGCACGATGGTGATGTTGCGCGCCGCGTGCAGGTCGCGGATGACGCACCACAATTCCTCGCGCGTGAACGCATCGAGCGCGCCGAACGGCTCGTCGAGCATCAGCAGGTCCGGTTCGTGGATCAGCGCGCGGCAGAGCGAGGTACGCTGCTGCATGCCGCCGGACAGCTGCCAGGGAAACTTGTCGCCCTGGCCGCGGAGGCCGACCGAAGCGAGCAGCGCCTCGGCGCGCGCGACATACTCGGCCTTGTGACGGCGCATGCGGCTGCGATGCGGCTCGACGATTTCGAGCGGCAGCAGCAGGTTTTCCAGCGTAGTGCGCCAAGGCAGCAGTGTCGGTGCCTGGAACGCCATGCCGGCGATCTTGACCGGCTTTGCGACCTGCTCGCCGGCAACGCGCACGCTTCCCCGGAAGGGAAACTGCAAGCCGGTCGCAAGCTTCATCAGGGTGGATTTGCCGCAGCCGGAGGGGCCGACCACGGCGGCGAACTCGCCGCGATTCACCTTGATCGTCAGACCGTCGACCGCGAGCGTGCCGCCAGTGCCGCCATAGACGTGGCTCACTTCGTCGAGTGAGACGAAGGCGGTCACGGCCGCAACCTTGCTCCGCTCATTCCCGCGAAAGCGGGAATCCAGACTCTCTTGCTGAGAACCCGGTCCCGGCTTTCGCCGGGACGAGCGGAAGATCGGACGTGGTTCAAGTCAGGCAGTCCAATTATTCGGCTTTCCGTTCAGCCGCCGGCGGCAGGAACGAACCATCGAACACATCCGAGCCCTTCGGCTTGGCGTTCTTGAACGCATAAGTCAGCGCGATCTGGTCGATCGACTTGTCCAGCCGTTCTTCCTCGACGCCGCCCAAGCCGTTCTTCTTGACCTCGGCGGTGAGGATGTTGTCCTTGAGGGCGATCTGCAGCCGTTCCAGCTCGGTTTCCTTCTTGGCGACGTCGTTGCGCTTGAGCACGGACTCCACCGAGGACGTCGGGTTCTTGATCGTCTCGTTCAGGCCCTTGATGAAGGCGCGGATGAAGCCCTTCACGGCTTCCGGCTTCTCGGCGGCGAATTTCGGATTCACCATGATGGTGTTGCCGTAGAGATTGACGCCGTAGTCGGCCATCAGCAGCACCGTGATGTCGTTGGCCGGAACGCCGCGGTCTTTCAGGTTGATATAGGAGGAGAACGAGAAGCCCGTGATCGCGTCCACTTCGCCGGAAGCCAGCATCGGCTCGCGCACCGGGAAGCCGACCGAGACGATCGTCACCTTGGAGGCGTCGATGCCGTTCGCATGGGTAAAGATCGGCCACTGTGCATAGGCGCCGTCGGGCGGCGGCGCGCCGAGCTTCTTGCCTTCAAGGTCCTTCGGGGCGGCGACGCCGCGGCTCTTGCGCCCGACGATCGAGAAGGGCGGCTTGTTGTAGACCATGAACACCGCCTTGATCGGCGTGCCCGGATTGGCGTCGCGAAACTTGATCAGCGAATTGATATCGCCGAAGCCCATGTCGTAGGTGCCGGAGGCGACGCGATTGATCGGCTCGAGCGAGCCGCCGGCGGTGTCGATGGTGACATCGAGCCCCTCGGCCTTGAAGTAGCCCTTGTCGATCGCGACCACGAAGGGGGCTGCGGGGCCTTCGAACTTGAAATCGAGCGAGAATTTAATGGCTTGCTGCGCGCAGGCAGGCTGGAGCGAAAACGCCGATGCGGCGGCGAGAACAAGTCCGATCCGGCCGAGCCGGACGACATCCTTGGCAGTCATCCTTGTTCCTTTCTTCTTAAGATACCGCCAATGGCATGCCTGCCCGCACCCGCAGGGCTGCCGTGACGCGTCGATGGCGATTGGGTTTAGCAAAGAGCATGCCGATATAAAGTGCAAGCTTGGACGCAGCAAAGCGTGAACGTATGCCTATGCGCGCGGCAGCGTGCCGCATCGTCCGCCACTTCACGATTTACCGAGTTGCTTACAGAGGAAGTGCTGCGGTGTTCTTCACCTCTTCCATCACCGCATAGGTATGGGTCTCGCGCACCCCGGGCAGCGAAAGCAGCACGTCGCTGAGGAAGTGCCGATAGGCCGCCATGTCGGCAACGCGCGTCTTCACCAGATAATCGAAACCGCCTGCGACCATGTGACACTCGAGCACCTCAGGTGCGCGGCCGACGGCATGCGCGAAACGCTCGAACACATCCGGCGTGGTGCGGTCGAGCTTGACTTCAATGAAGACCAGAAGGCCGCGTCCGAGCCGATCCGGGTTGAGCCGCGCCGCATAGCCGAGGATGAAGCCGTCGCGCGTGAGCCGCTTCACGCGCTCGGTTGTCGCGGTGGCCGAGAGGCCGACTTTATCCGCCAGATCCACGATGGGAATGCGGCCATCGGTTTGCAGCGCTTCAAGCAAGCGGCGGTCGACCTGATCGAGCGGCATGGCGATATTCACGGTCATATACTGATCTTATAGAGATAATCTCTAGCTTCTATCGAATATTGTAGGTGAACATTATATCGTTAGCATATATTGTGGTGATATCGCCATAAGGAACCCGTGCTGTGCCATTGATAGACTTCGCCGCACCCTATGCGCCGCCGGATGAGGAGATCGCGGCCCGGCTGCTTGGCCCGGCTGCGCGCGGGGCCGCGGCCGAGGGCCGGATCGATGCGCGCGCGACGCGCCTCGTCGCGGCGATCCGGGCCGAAAGTGGCGGGCTCGGCGGCATCGAGGATTTTTTGCGCGAATACTCGCTCTCCACCAAAGAGGGCCTCGCCCTGATGGTGTTGGCCGAAGCGCTGCTCCGGGTGCCGGATTCGGCCACCGCCGACCGGCTCATCGAGGACAAGCTCTCCTCGGGCGACTGGACCCATCATGAGGTCAAATCGAGCGCGCTCTTGGTTTCGGCCTCCGCCTGGGCACTCGGCATCTCGGCGCGGATCATCAATCCGGGCGAGACGCCGGACAACATCCTGGAAATGCTCGGCAAGCGGCTCGGCCTTCCGGCGGTGCGCACCGCGACCCGGCAGGCGATGCGGCTCCTGGGCTCGCATTTCGTGCTCGGACAGACCATCGGGGATGCGCTGGAGCGCGCCGCCAAGGGGCGCGAATTCCGCTATTCCTACGACATGCTCGGCGAAGGCGCGCGCTCGGGTGTCGACGCTGCGCGCTATTTTGACAGCTATGCGGGCGCCATCGCGGCGATCGGCCGGACGGCCGGGAACGCCACGCTGCCCGACCGGCCGGGCATTTCGGTGAAGCTCTCGGCATTGCATCCGCGCTATGAGGCGGTGTCCGGCGAGCGCGTCCTGAGAGAACTCACGCCGCGGGTGATCGAGCTCGCGCGGCTCGCCAAACAACATGACCTCAATTTCACCGTCGACGCCGAGGAAGCCGACCGGCTTGAATTGTCGCTCGACGTCTTCGGCGCGGTGCTCGCCGATCCCTCGTTGGCCGGATGGGACGGTTTCGGGCTTGCGGTGCAGGCCTATCAGAAGCGCGCGCCCGACGTAATCGACTGGGTGCGCGATGCCGCGGCCGCCCATGGCCGCCGGCTGATGGTGCGCCTCGTCAAGGGCGCCTATTGGGACACCGAGGTGAAACGCGCGCAGGAGCGCGGGCTTGCCGGCTATCCGGTGTTCACCCGCAAGGCGATGACGGACTTAAGCTACATGGCCTGCGTGACCAGGCTGCTCGCCGCGCGGCCGCAGCTTTATCCGCAATTCGCCACGCATAACGCGCTGACCGTCGCCAGCGTGATCGAGGAGGCCGGCGGCGTCGATGGTTATGAATTCCAGCGGCTGCACGGCATGGGCGAGGCGGTTTACGAAGCGCTGATCGCGGACGAGCCGAGCGTCGCGTGCCGCGTCTATGCGCCGGTCGGCGGGCACCGCGATCTTTTGGCCTATCTGGTGCGGCGGCTGCTCGAGAACGGCGCGAACTCGTCGTTCGTGTCGGTGGCGGCTGATCCGACCGTCCCGGTTTCGCAGATCCTGAAGCGGCCGCAGGCCTGGATCGCCGCGCCAAGTCAGGCGCGCCATCCGCGCATTCCGTTGCCGCGCGATCTCTATGGGCCGTCACGCAAGAATTCGTCCGGCGTCGAGTTCGGCGACCGCGCAAGCCTTGCGGCTTTGCTTGCCGAGGTCCGCGGCGCGGTGCCGTGCAACGCCGAGGCGGCGCCGCTGATCGATGGCGTGGCGCGCGCGGGAAAACGGCGTGCCGTGACATCGCCGATCGATGGCGCGATCGTCGGACACGTCACCGAAGGTGACACGGCGCTCGCCGCATCCGCGATCCTCGCGGCGCAGAAAGGCTTCGCCACATGGGCGGCGACGCCGGTGGCCGAACGCGCCGCGATGCTGGAGCGCGCCGCCGACGCGCTCGAAACCAACCGGGACAAGCTGATCGCGCTGCTGCAAGCCGAAGGCGGCAAGACGCTGGACGATGCGCTCTCCGAGGTGCGCGAGGCGACCGACTTCTGCCGCTACTACGCCGCCGAAGCCCGCCGCACGTTGGTGCCGCAGCGTATGCCGGGCCCGACCGGAGAGACGAACGAGCTGCATCATCGCGGGCGCGGCGTGTTCGTTTGCATCAGCCCGTGGAATTTCCCGCTCGCGATCTTTCTCGGGCAGGTCGCTGCCGCGCTCGCCGCCGGAAATAGCGTGGTGGCCAAGCCCGCCGAACAGACGCCGCTGATCGCGGCCGCGGCGATCCGGCTGCTGCATGGTGCCGGTGTGCCGAAGACCGCGCTGCATCTGATGCCGGGTGACGGCGCAGCCGGTGCCGCGCTGACCGCCGATCCGCGCGTCGCGGGCGTCGCATTCACGGGCTCGACGGAAGTTGCCCGCCTCATCAACCGCGCGCTTGCCGCCAAGGACGGTCCGATCGTGCCGCTGATCGCCGAGACCGGCGGCATCAATGCGATGATCGTCGACGCGACCGCGCTGCCCGAGCAGGTGACTGATGACGTCATCACGTCGGCATTCCGCTCGGCCGGGCAGCGCTGCT
>JBBWZU010000096.1:0-3450 GCA_039649225.1 Hyphomicrobiales bacterium
TGTCCGCGCGCGGCGCCATCCCGAGCGTGCTTTCGATCGAAGCCGCGAACGCCGTCAATCTGCTCGGGTATGCCTTCATTCTGGCGGGCGCACGGTCGTTCGGCGGGCGTGAGATGCCGCTCGCCGCATATCTCCTGGCGCCGCTGGTGTGGCTGATCGCGATGCGGCTCCCGCCGTTCCAGGCGGACATCAGCCTGCGCGTCATTCTGATGTCCGCCTGCCAGCTGACATTCACCGCGCTGGTCGTTTATGAATTCTGGCGCGACCGCGCCGAGCCTCTGTTGTCGCGCTGGCCCGCGATCATCCTGTTGTTGACGCACGGGGCGGTCCTCTTTGCGCGTATCCCGATGGTCATCGCGCGGCCGCTGGAGTCGGATACCGACTTCATGCGCAGCGCGCCGTTCGCCGTCATGGTCCTCGGATCGGTGCTCTACACGATCAGCCTCGCGTTTCTGCTGCTCTCTTTGATCAAGGAGCGCGGCGAGTTCCGTCACAAGACCGCCGCGCTGGTCGACCCGCTGACCGGTCTTGCCAATCGGCGCGCGTTTCTCCATGAGGCCGAGGCGGTCGCGCAACGGCGGGCGAAAGGCAACGCGCCGCTCAGTGTGATCCTTGCCGACCTCGATCGGTTCAAGGCGGTCAATGACGAGTTCGGGCATGCGATCGGCGACCGCGTGCTGCAGGTTTTCGCCGACACGATCCGGCGGACGCTGCGCGCCCATGACGTCAGCGGCCGGTTGGGCGGGGAAGAGTTTGCTTTCATGCTTCCGGGCGCCGGTGCGCAGGATGCCGCGCAGGTGGCCGAGCACATCCGGCTGCGCTTTGCCGACGCGACGCTGACGATCGGTGCGCACGCGGTCGCCTCGACCGTCAGCATCGGCGTTGCCAGCACGTCCGCCCCGATGGCGAATGTCGCGGACCTTCTCGCGGTGGCGGATCGCGCGCTCTACCGCGCGAAGGCCGAAGGCCGCGACCGTGTCGTCGTCACCGACTGCGATCGGGCCGAGGCACCGTCGATCGTCCCCGACGCCACGGTCGTGCCGATCGCGGTGCGCCGCGCGACGCCGCAAGCGCGCGTCAGAGCCGGATCCAACCTGCGCTGAATCCGGTCCGCTACTGGCTCGCGCCGGGGGTAAGACCTAGCGCCGTCGCCATCGCGCGGAACACGCGCGTATTGTCGATGCGGCCGTGGAAGAATTCCGCGCCCGGGCCCATCGCGGTCAGCACCACGTCGTCGGCCGCATGCACGCCGCTGTTCATGCCGAACGGCAGGTTGCCGGCGCGCCGCACCGCGCCCGGCGCCGCGCAGTTCTTCTCGTTGGCGACGTAGGTCCCTTTAGTCTCGCCCTCGACCGCCGGCACGTTTTCGCCGTCGAGATAGGGCCGGCCGGAGTCGCAGAAATCCGGATAGGCCGAGAACACGAAGGCAAGCCGGCGCGAGACGTCGATCTTGTCCGGGTAGCCGTCCGCATTGGCCGGCGGATAGTTCGGAAATTTTGAATCCGCGTAGGTGCCGAGCCGCGTGCGCATCGGGCCGCTCTTGTCGTCGTCATAGGTGCCGACGATCGCGACGCCATGCGCGTGGTCGGCAACGACGATCACCAGCGTGTCGTTGCGCGTGGCGGCGAAGTCCTTGGCGATCTTCACGGCATTGTCGAGCATGATGGTGTCGTAGGCCGCGCGCTCCCAGTCGAGCGAGTGCGAGTATTTGTCGATGCGGCCGGACTCCACCATCAGCACGAAGCCCTTGTCGTTCTTCGACAGCACGTCGAGCGACGCGCGCACCTGATCGGTCAGGTCGGGCTGGTCGGGGTATTTCGCGACGCTGCCTTTCTTGAGGAAGAAGCGGTCGAGCGCGCCGTCGATGTTTGCCGGATTGAACAGGCCGAGCAGCTTGGTCTTGTTGCCGCGCGGCGCGTTGAGCTCGGTTTTGGTCGTGACGTAGGCATAGCCCGCGTCCTCGAATTTCTTGATGTAGTCGTCCTCGTCGATGCGCTTGGATCCGGAGGCGGACTTGGCAAGGAAGTTCGGCGTGCCGCCGCCCATGATCACGTCGGGCTGCACCGCGAAGAAGTCCTTCACGATGTTGTTGAAGTCGGCGCGCAGGCGGTTGTGCGCCACCATCGCGGCCGGAGTTGCGTCCTCGATTTCGGTGTTGGTGACGACGCCGACCGACATGCCGCGCGAACGCTTGACCAGTTCGGCGATGGTCTCGACCTTGGGGTGATCGAGATTGCTTTTGTTGCGCGCGCAGTAGACGCCGAGCGCATTGACGCAGGACTTGTGCCCGGTGGTGTAGGCGCTCATCGAATTGGCGCTGTCGGTGACGACGCTGTCGGTGCCGGAGGTCGACACCAGCGCCATATGCGGCATGTCGTCGATCGCAAGCTCGCCGCCGTAGCGGCCTTCGACCAGCCCCTTGGAGAGAATGCGCGCGGCGGTGCGGTGGGCGACCGACATGCCGTCGCCGATGAACAGGATGACGTTCTTGGCCTTCGCGCCCGAGGCGGTGTCGAACACCTCCCAGCTCACTTGCGCGCTCTTCTCGCCCGCGCTCGCCGTGACGGTATATTTGCCGGGCTTCGCCAGCGTGACGCCGCGGATCCAGTAGGCCGAGTATTCGCCGCCGTCTTCCTTCTCGACGAAGGCCGCGGGCTTGCCGGCGACGGTTGCGGCGTCCTCGCCGTTGATCTTGACGCTCACGGCGCCTTGCGCCGGGGCACCCGGGAACTCGACCTTGAGGTCGAAGCGCGCGCCGGCCAGGATTTCGGCGCGGTTGAGCGGATAAATGGTCTGCGCGCAAGCCGGCACCGCGGTGAGCGCGGCCAGCGCAACGCCAAGACCCATCAGACCACCATTGATCGCAAACACGCGTTTCATGCGCCAAACCCCTGTTTTGCCTGGGAATTGCTGCAGTGCGTAATAGCCGTATATGACAGCGCGATGACGATGGGGCAACTTGTTCACGATTGAATCCCGGTGCGGGAGCTTGCTTGGAAACTTCTCGTTTACCCTATTGGGCGAACATTGCCGGATGGCCACCTTGCGCACCATCACCGACCTTGAAGGCGATCTCACCGCGCTGCGCGCCGCCGCGGACCGCGCCGGCACCGCGCTCGCCTGCCTGTTCTCGTGCTCGGATGAGTTCGAGGCGGAGGTCGTGCGGGTTCGCCGCGAGCAGGGCGCCTATCGGGCGCTCAACCGGCGGCATCCGCTGCGCTGGGCCGCGCTGGTCGCCTTCCTGGTCGTCGCCTTCGTGCTGTTCTGACGTTCTTATCCCTCCCCGAAGGGGAGGGCGGCCGCGTCGCGGCCGGGTGGGGCACAAACACAAGCGGGCGGCAGCCAATGGCCACCGCCCGCTTTTGAAAGCGTTGCCGCTTACTTGATGTTGCTGTTCAGCGTCAGGTCGAACGAAACCTTGCCGATGACGGTCGCGCTGCACCACTTGGA
>JBBWZU010000666.1:0-2966 GCA_039649225.1 Hyphomicrobiales bacterium
GGCGATCCGAAATAGCGACTGCGCGCGTCCCGGAACGCCGACAAGGACCAGCGTCAGCAAGGCGGCACCGCCCACGAGCGGAGCGGCCGATGCGTTCTGCGATCCATAGTAGAGCGCGTGACCGCCGGTATAGAGAAAGATGACGGCCGCCAGCGTCATGCCGCCCGCCAGCGGCGCAAGCGCCGGGCGGCAACGTTCGTGCGCGTCGCCGGGATGCGCGAAGACCACCATCAGAATGGCGATGATCATCAGATGGCCGATCCCGTCCATCTTGCCGAAATCGAACGTTGCGGCGGTCAGCAGCGCCATGAGGGCAAGCGCGGCGAGACGACGGATCAGCGGCGTCCAGAACAGCGCAAAGGACAGGCCGAATTCCACGACGCCTGCCGCCGTCACGACGGTGGCGACATCAAAGCCCAGAGTGACTTCGGGATGCGCTATCGCGATCGGCGCGACCCAACCCGGGTACACGAATTTCTCGATCGACGGCCACAGCAAAGAACAGGCGACGGTCCAGCGCAGGAAGTCAAACCGAAACGCCAGAAGACTGGCATTCTGCGACACGGAAAGCGCGAAGAAGACACCGAGGCCGACGAACACGGGATAATCCAGCATGTGGAACAGGCCGTAGGTCGCGGCACCGAATCCGTAAAGCACGATGATCCCGGCGCCCGCGGCCGGGAGCGTCGCCCGCGCGAACATGTACATCGGTATCAGCAGTTGAATTGCAGACAGCCAGATGCTGCTCGCTTTCAGCTCCGGGGTGACGATGAGTCCGCCGTCGGCCCATAACAGCGCAAAAGAGACCGCCGCCACCGAGCGGAGAAGGTCATCCGCGCGGTGATGCAGCGGCGCCACATAACGATCCAGGAGTTGCGAGATGTTCGCGCCGAGCGCCGCACGCTCGGCCACGCAACCGAGATAAAGCACGATGAGAAACAGCGTGAAGAACAGCAGAAAAGTTGCTGTGAGCACCGCCTGAGCCGGCAACGGATCGTCGGAGACGTTGCAGTCGACGAACCATTTCACGTGAGCGGTCGCGGTCGCGGACGCCAGAGGCAAGCTGACAATCAAACATCCGGCAAACAACACCGGTTTCATAATGTTCAATCCGACACGCCCGAGGTCATACGCCGCTTCATGACATCAGCGCATCGCCGCGTGATCGGTGCGCATCGCCCAAGCGCGACGCGCGCAGTGATGTTGGGAAAAACGTTCGTTCTAATGGCGAATGCTGGGTCGCAACATGGTTTTTTCGCTTCGCACACTTGCCGCAAGGGTGCGCGTGTCGCGACGTCAGCCCGGCAACTGCAGCACCGCTTTGGCCAAAATATTCCGCTGGATCTCGTTCGACCCGCCGAAGATCGCCGGCGCGCGTGAATCCAGGAACAGGTTCATGGCATCGATCGGCGCGTTGCCGGCTTCCAGATCGTCGGCAAACCGCGCTTCCTCGCCGGCCACCACCAGCATCTCCTCGGTGATGCGCTGGTAGAGCTCGGTGGTGAAGATCTTGAGCATCGAGACGTCGGCGCCGAGTTCGCCGCCGGAGCGCAACACCTTGGCGAAGCGCTCGAAGGTCGATCCAAGGTCATAAAGGTCGAGCCGTAGCCGCGCATAGCGCGCAACGAAGGCCGAATCCTCGAAGGCGCCGCGCGCCTCGGCGAGTTTTTCCAGCCGGTCGAGCGCGTATTCGGGCCGGGTCGGCGCGCCGAGGAAAATGCGTTCGTGGCCGAGCACCGACTTCGCGACCGTCCAGCCCTCGTTGATCCGGCCGACCAGGTTTTCCGCCGGCACCCGCACGTCGTCGAAGAACACCTCGCAGAAGTCCGCCTCGCCACGCAGGTTGGCGATCGGCCGCACCCGCACGCCGGGTGACTTGAGACCGAGCAGCAGAACCGTGATGCCCTTCTGGCGCACCTTGGCATCTCGCTCGGTGCGCACCAGAACGAACATCCAGTTGGCGCAATGGGCGAGCGTCGTCCAGATCTTCTGTCCGTTGACGACGAACGTGTCGCCATCAAGCACGGCGGCGGTGCGCAAGCTGGCGAGGTCCGATCCGGCATTCGGCTCCGAATAGCCCTGGCACCAGACGTGCTCGCCGGACAAAATGCGCGGCAGATAGTACGCCTTCTGCGCCGCGGTGCCGTACTGGATCAGCAACGGACCGACGAGCCCGATGCCGTGATCGGGAATGCGCGGGCAGCCGAGGCGGCCCCACTCCTCCACATAGATCATGTGCTTGGCGGGCGAGAGACCCATTCCGCCATACTGCTTCGGCCAGGTCGGCGCGAGCCAGCCTTTGGCGGCGAGCGCATGGTACCACACGGCGACCTCGTCGAAGAGCGGCCGCTGCTTGCGCATGTAGCGCAGGTCGGCCGGGCAGTTCTCCTCGACCCACACCCGGAATGTCGCACGAAATTCCGCGTCGGAGAGGTCGTTCCAGTCAGCTTGCATCACGACGCATCCTTGAACACCGGCTCGCGTTTTTCCATGAAGGCGCGCATCGCCTCCTTGGAATCCTCGTGCTGGGTCATCTCGACGGTCAGGTTCTGCTCGAAGCGGTAGCCGTCTTTCAGGCCCATCGTCTCGACCGTATTGATGGCGCGCTTGGCGAGCCGCAGCGCGGCCGGGCTCTTTTTCGCAATCCCGCTCGCGATTTTCATCGCGGCCGGCATCAGTTGATCGAGCGGAACGCAATCCTCGATAATCCCGCGCCGATAGAGCTCGGCGGCCGGCACGCGGTAGCCCGACAGCACCATGCGCCGGGCGAGCGAATGCGGGATCAGCCGCATCGTGTGGCGCACGCCGCCCATCAAGCCGACGTCGATCTCGGGCAGGCCGAACACCGCATTGTCGGATGCCAGAATGATGTCCGCGCAGACCGCAAGGCCGAGGCCGGCGCCGAGCGCCGCACCGTTGACGGCGGCGATCACCGGCTTGTTCGACTCCATGATGCAGAAGCCGAC
>JBBWZU010000681.1:0-3693 GCA_039649225.1 Hyphomicrobiales bacterium
GCCCGCTTGAACGAGGAAGGCGGCGGCGTGATCCTGTATCTCGAGCAGGAGGGCCGTGGTCTTGGCCTGGCAAACAAGATGCGCGCCTATGCGCTGCAGGATGAGGGTCTCGACACCGTCGACGCCAATACCACGCTCGGCTTTGACGACGACGAGCGTGATTATGGTATCGCGGCGCAGATGCTGCAGAAGCTCAACTGCACGCGTGTGCTGTTGTTGACCAACAATCCCGCGAAGCTCAACGGTCTGACCGATGCGGGAATCGAGGTGGTCGGACGCAAGCCGTTGCACGCGCCGATCAATGTGCATAATCGCCGGTACATGACCGCGAAGGCGATGCGCGCCGGCCACAAGCTCGATCTCGATCATCTCGTGATCGCCTTGACGGAAACCGCTGATGCGCCCGCGGTCGTCCGCGCTGCCGCGAAGGTACCGTAGGACTTAGCCGGTCACGCCGCGTTGCACGCCGGCCCGATATGAATCGGGCCGGCTTGTTTTTTATGTGCAGCGATTGCGAGCCGCGTCATCCGGCTTCGTGCCATCGGTTCTCAAGCTTTATTTCAAACTGTCCGCAATTCCTGAGCCGGCAGAGCGCACGCCCGTTGCCCGGATGCCAGAACAGCAAATCGCTGCGTGACGCAGTCCTCTAGGTCGACGGCCTACAAGCGCGCCAAACCTTGGCCGGCGTTGCCGGCATGTCGATGTTCGCGCCACGTCCCTCGGGGATCGCGTTCGCGATCGCATTCATGATCGCCGCGATCGAGCCGGTGGTGCCAGCCTCACCGACGCCCTTTACGCCGAGCGGATTGGTCGTCGCTGGAGCGTTGTGGTTGGATTCGGCAATCGGCGGCATGTCGGTCGCGCGCGGCATCGCGTAGTCCATGAATGTGCCGGTGACGAGTTGCCCGTTGCGGTCGTCGTAGACGGCGTTTTCCAATAGCGCCTGCCCGATCCCCTGCGCCAGTCCGCCGACGAGCTGACCTGCGACGAGCGTGTGATCGAGCACGACGCCGGCATCGTCCACCGCCGTATAGGCGACGATCTCGACCGTGCCGGTATCGGGATCGATTTCGACCTCGGCGATATGGCAACCATTGGGAAATGTCTGTGGCGTGTCGACGGTCGCCGAGGTGTCGAGGTTTTCGGCAATCGCGCCGCTCGCCGCCAGATCCCTGGCGCGTGCCGCAACCTCGAACAGCGACACCCGCCGGTCGGTGCCGACCACCGCGAAGGCGCCATGTTCGTGAATGACGTCTGCCTCCGCGGCTTCGAGCAAGCCGGCGGCAATCGGCTTAGCCTTCTCCAGCATCGCGTCGACGGCACGATAGAGCGCACTGCCGACCGTCATGGTCGAACGCGAGCCGACCGACGGATTGCCCTTCAGGGCAAGATCGCTGTCGCCGTGCCGATGAATGATCTGATGCGCCGGAATGCCGAGCTTTGCGGCGACGAGACGCGGATAGATCGTGGCGTGGCCCTGTCCGGTCGACTGCACGCCGATGCCGAGCACGAGCCGGTCGCCCTCGAACAAAAGCGATGCGCTCTCGGTCGGCAGCGCGCCCGCGTGCTCGAGAAAACACGAGATGCCTATGCCGCGCAGTCTCTTGCGCTTGAAGGAGCCGCGGCAGCGTTTTTTAAAGTCGATGTAGTGCGCGAGCGCTAGCGCTTTGTCGAGGATCGGTGCGAAGTCTCCGCTGTCATAGGTCGTGCCGACTGCGGTCTTGTAGGGCATTGCCTTCGCGGGGATCAGGTTGCGCCGCCGCAGTCTGACCGGATCGATGCCGACGACGCGCGCGGCCTCGTCGACCAGCCGCTCCAGCGCATAGTTCGCCTCCGGCCGCCCGGCGCCGCGGTACGGCCCGGTCGGCACGGTGTTGGTGAACACGCATCGCACGCCGACCTCGATGCGCGATACTGCATACATGCCGGGAAAGCAGCGCGAAAAGTTGTTGGTCTGGATGTTCGCGCCGGGCACGCCGATGAACGCGCCCATGCTGGCGATATGCTTGACGCGCAATGCCAGGAACTTGCCCTTCTGGTCGATCGCAAGCTCGGCCTCGGTGACGGTGTCGCGCGCCTGCTGATCGCTCAGGAATGACTCCGAGCGCGTCGCCATCCAGGCGACCGGCCGGCCGGTGAGCTTCGCGGCGACGAGCAGGCTCGGATATTCCGGATAGACCGCGGTCTTCATTCCGAACGCGCCGCCGACGTCTTCCGTGATGACACGCAGCTTCTCGCGCGGAATGCCGGTCGCCGCAACGATCTGGTCGCGTTGCGGCCCTGCACCCTGCGAGCAGGAGCGTAACGTGTAGCGATCGGTTGCGGCGTCATAGCGCGCGGTGGCGCCGCGCGGCTCTATGGAGGCGACGACGAGGCGCTGATTGACGACCGACACGCGCGCCACATGCGCCGCCGCGGAGAAAATCCGCTCGATCTCGCGCGCATTGCTGCCGTCGTCCGTTACCGGGCCTGGCCAGTCGATGGCCAGATTGCCCGGCGCTTCGGGCCAAAGCTGCGGCGCGCCGGATTCAAGCGCCGCGCGCACGTCCGCAACCGCGTCGATGGTTTCGTAGTCGATCGCGATCAATTCGGCGGCGTCCTGCGCGCGCGCGATGCTTTCGGCTACGACGAACGCGACCGGCTGCCCGACATGCATCACGCGCCCGCGCGCCAGTGCCGGCCGGAACGGCACCACGAGCTTGGATCCATCGCGCCCGGCGAGCGGGGGATGCACCGACGTATTGCCGATGCCCGCTGCGTCGAGCTCCCGATGGGTCAGCACCGCAACGACGCCCGGCGCGGCGCGCGCCGCCCCGATATCGATCGCACGGATATGCGCATGCGCGTGCGGCGAGCGCACGAACACCCCATAGGCCTGGTTCGGTTGCGGCGCATCCTCGACGAAGCGCCCAAGCCCGCGGACCAGTGCGTCGTCTTCGACGCGCGGCTCGAAATGATGATCGTGCTGCTCGGTGTGTTGGTCCACGTGGCGCTCCCTCGGAGCGCCCAGTCATACAGAGCGATTGTCCGCCCGCAATGGGTTTGACGCGTTACTCCGCAACGACGGCGGTCGCCTCGATCTCGACCTTCGCGGCCTTCTCGACCAGCCCTGTCACCTGCACCACCGCCATCGCGGGATAATGCGATCCGAATGTTTCGCGATAGGCGCGGCCCAGCTCCTTGCCGTTCGCCCGGTATTCGTCGAGATCGGTCACATACCAAGTGAGGCGCACGACATGCTCCGGTCCGGCACCCCCCTCGGCGAGAATTTTCAGGATGTTGGAAAACGTCTGGCGCGCTTGCGCGGCAAAGCTTTCGGGGAAGTTGCCCATCACGTCCCACCCGACAACGCCGCCGGTCACGACCACACGGCCGCGCGCCGTCATGCCGTTGGCATAGCCGAGCGGACGCGGCCATCCCTGAGGCTGCAGCGTGCGCGGGAATTCGTCATTCTCGGGTGGGGTGACGAACAGCTTCGGCTTCTGCGTCATGATTTCTGTTCCGGTTCGATTCTTTTAAGACGCAAGCTTCCGATTGGCCTGTTTGGCGGCGGCACGGCGCAGCTCGAAGCGCTGCAGCTTGCCGGTCTGGGTCTTCGGCAGCTCGCCGACATATTCGATCGCGCGCGGGTATTTGTATGGCGCGACGGTCGCCTTCACGAAGTCCTGCAGCACGCGCGTCATCGTGGCGTCG
>JBBWZU010000696.1:0-6831 GCA_039649225.1 Hyphomicrobiales bacterium
ATCACATCCTGAATTTGGACCAGGCCCGGCGCCGCACTGACCGTTAGCGGCTTGGAGTCGTAGGACGGGACGTTGGCGAACTCGATCTTGATACGCGACTTTGGCGCCTTCGGCGTCGGATTGACCGGCACCACGATCTGCCATATCGCGACGTTGACGTCGCTTCCCTTGACGAGTTCCGGTTGCGCTGGACGCTTCAGAGTAATCTGCGCAGGATCAATGTCGAAGTCGCGCTGTAGGGTTCGCTTCGTGATTTCCAGCGCGTTGTCAACGAGGGTGTCGAATTCGATATCTTTCAGATAGACGCCAGCCTTGCCGCAAACGAAATCCAGGTCCTCGCTGTAGCGCTCGCCGCCGTAGCAGAGGCGCAGGGCGGTCCCGCCCTGAAAGATGGCATGCCGGAGGACGCCCGCGTCGGACAGCGCAGACAGGAGATGAAGATGGATGGCCTCCTTCATCAAATTCTGACCCATGCCCGCTTCGATACCGCGACGCTGGATGAAGGCGTCGATCGCGCTCTTAAGCCCGCTCGCTTTGCTGTTCATCCAGGCTCTCTTCCTCCGAGATGGCCTCGGCAAGAATTTCTTCGTCAATCAGATCGAGGTTTCTGCCGACGCGGCGCAGATCGCGAACGGCGGTGCGGATGGTGGCTTCCAGCGTTCCGTCATCCTGGACGACAACGTCGGTCCCAACCCCGATCTTACGATCTGTATGGATAAACTCTACCGCACCCCAGGGCGTCTCGAACCGCCCGGGCGATCCGGTCGTCATACAGGTCAGCGCGGTCGCAATCTGCGAGATGACCCCTGCCTCCGAAAGTTTGGATTCCAGGCTGATGTAATTGATCTCGCGGGGGCGTAGGAAACGAAGGAGACCGCGGCGGGCATCCGCCGGGCGCGAGCGGGCAGTTGGGTTGATGTAGACACCCCGCGCGGCGCGGATCAGCACCCCCTGGTCCGAAAGCCGCTTCATCATCAGTTTAAGGTAGGCTGAGTCAATTCCACCCATCAGCGCCGAAAAACTAGGGGGCGTGAACGCCCAGACGCCGAGAGCGTCGGCGTGGGAGAGCTTCTCACTAAGGTCCCGCCGCTTCATAAGTCGTATATTAGTTATCAAAAACGATAACTACAATGGCATTTGTGGCCCAGAAGTCGCCAGTGAGAATAAATAGGAAGTCTAGTCGACGACCAGACCGTCGGGGGCAACGGAACTAGCCCTCGAACACGCTCCTCGGCACCAGCACCTCGCCCTTCATGATCGGACGCGCGGTGCGCAGCGTGCCGGCGACGACGTCCATGTCGGCGCCTTTGCCGGTGGTCTTGAGCAGCACGTCGACCTGGCCGGACGGATGCTCGATCCAGATCGTGCGCGGATTGGCGTCGTCGGGCTTGGCCAGTTGATGTGCGATCGAGCCTTCCAGCGCGCAGGCGGTCGCAACGCAGACCGCGCCGGTCACAGCATGCGCGGCGTGCAGCGCGTGCGGGGTCAGATAGCGCGACGTGATGGTGCCGCCGTCGCGTGGCGGCGAGAGCAATCCGACTTTCGGGATCACCTTGTCGGAGACATCGCCAAAACCCATACGCTTGCCGGCCTCGCGGCGGATCGGCTCGAGACGAGCGAACAATTCCTTGTTGCCGTTGATCTCGGCGCGATTCTCGGTGCCGGTGAGGCCGAGATCTTTGGCGCGCAGCATGATCATCGGCATCGCGACGTCGATGCAGGTCAGCTCGATGCCGTCGATGGTATCGACCACATTGCCGGTCGGCAGCATCTTGCCCGAGACCGAGCCGACCACGTCCATGAAATTGAGGATCACGGGCGCGGCCGTGCCGGGCACGCCGTCGATGCGCGCATCGCCCGTGTATTTCATCTTGGCCCCCGGCGTCTGCACGATCGCCTCGATGCGCGCCTCGGTATTGACGTTGAAGATCATCACCGAGGTTTCGCCGTCCTTGGCGGAGATCAGCCCGGTCTCGATGCCGAACGGCGCGACGCCTGCCAGCATGTTGCCGCAGGAAGGTGCGATGTCGACGATCGGCTTGCCGACATCGACCTGGGCAAACAGGTAATCGAGGTCGATGCCCGGTCGCGTCGATTTCGACACGATCGCGACCTTGCTGGTGAGCGTGTCGGCGCCGCCAAGCCCGTCGATCTGGCGCACGTCGGGCGAGCCCATCGCGGCGAGCAGCACGCGATCGCGTGCGGCGGTATCCTTCGGCAGGTCGTCGGCCTTGAAATAGGGGCCGCGCGAGGTGCCGCCGCGCATGAAAATCGTAGGGATGCCGACCAGGTCGCTCATTCTTGATGTCCTTGTTCGGCGCTCAAATCGCGCCGCGCGGCGCCTGTGTCAATGCGCCGCAGATGATAGCCGCCATGCCGGAGGCCAGAATTTCCTGAGTCTGACCCCTCGCCTAGCTCAGGCTCACATCATCCCCAGCGCCTTCGGCAATACCAACGTCAGCCACGGCCAGTAGGTCACGATCACCAGGAACACCAGCATGGTGAGCAACCACGGCATCACGGCCTTGGTCAGCTCTGTGATGCCCAGCCCGGATATGCCCGACGCGACATAGAGGTTGAGGCCGACCGGCGGATGGCAGAGGCCGACCTCCATGTTGACGTCGATCAGGATACCGAAATGCACCGGATCGATGCCGAGCCGCATCGCGGTCGGGAACAAAATCGGCGCCATGATCAGGATGATCGAGGAGGGTTCCATGAAGTTGCCGGCGATCAGCAGCAGCAGATTGACCACCAGCAGGAAGCCCCATGGCCCGAGATTGAGCGCCAGCATCCAGTCGGCGAGCGCATTCGGGATATTCTCGTTGGCGAGCACGAACGAGAAAAGCACCGCGTTGGTGATGATGTAGAGCAGCATCGCGCTCAGGTTCGCGGAACGCAGCAGCACCCGCGGCACGTCCTTGAGGCCGATTTCGCCATAGACATAGACCGCGACGAAGAACGCATAGACGGCGCTCACCGCCGCCGCCTCGGTGGCGGTAAAGATGCCCGAATAGATGCCGCCGATGATGATCACGACCAGCAGCAGGCCCCAGATCGAGTCGCGGAACGCGCGCACGCTGTCAGCCCAGCTCGCCCGCGGCATGCGCGGAAAGTTGTGCTTGCGCGCCATGTACCAGGTCACGGTGCACAGCATGATGGTGAGCAAGGTGCCGGGCAGGACACCAGCCACGAACAGCGCGCCGATCGAGGTGTTGGTGGAGACCGCGTAGATCACCTTCGGGATCGACGGCAGCATCAGAATGCCGAGCGAGCCCGCGACCGTGATCACGCCGGCACCGAAGCGCATCGGATAGCCGGCCTTGACCATCGCGGGCAGCAGGATCGACCCGATCGCCACCACGGTCGCGACGCTCGATCCGCACACCAGCGCGAACATCGCGCAGGCGACGATGCCGGCCAGCGCCAGTCCGCCATGCCAGTGGCCGATCAGCGAGGTGGCGAAATCGATCATGCGGCGCGCGACGCCGCCATGGGTGAGGAAGTTGCCGGCCAGAATGAAGAACGGGATCGCCATGATCTCGAACTTCTCGATGCCGGTGAACAGTTTCAGCGCGACCGCATCGATCGGCACCTCGGTCATCGTGAAGATGAAGATCAGCACGGTCAGGCCGAGTGCGATCGAGATCGGCATCCCGGTCGTCATCATCGAGATCAGCAGCACGAAGATCATGACGACGCGCGGCCCGGGAGGGATCGTGATCAGGCCGAAATAGTTGGCAAAGCACAGGGCTACGATCAGCACCGGCATCCCGATGATGATCAGGCCACCGCGGCCGATGCCCTGGTCGCCGGGCCCCGGGGCGGTGGGATGAGTGATCGCGGCGGTGCTCATCGCGCACCTCCTGCCGCGGCGGTGGCGCCCTTTGGCTCCTCCAGCGTTCCAAGCGCCGGTATCTCAACCGGCGGCACGCCCTCCACATGGCTCTCGTCGGTGTGCGGCAGCTCGCCGGTGCGATAGAAGGCGTAGGCGACCTGCAGGAAACGGAAGCACATCAGGTAGCTGCCGAGCGGAATTGCGAGATAAACGATCCACATCGGGGCTTCGAGATCGTTCGACTGCTGACCGGTCTCGTACATGTGCAGGACGAAGCGCAGGCCGAACGAGCCGATGATGAAAGTGAAGAATGCGCCGCACGACAACCCGAACAGGACCACCTTGCGCCGCGAGCCGGGCTCGAGCTGGTTGATCGCGACGTCGACGCCGACATGCACGCCGGTGCGCACCCCGTAGGCGGCGCCGAACTTCGCCATCCAGACGAACATGATGATGCAGAGTTCCTGCGCCCATGACACGTCCCAGGCGCTGAACCATTGAAAAACGCTCATCGAGATGGCGCCGAGCGTGGTCAGGCCGTGCGCGGTCGCCCATTTCGAGAGGTCGATCGACAGGCCCGTCCCGTAGCGATGCACGACCGCGCCGAAAATCAGCAGCGTCGCCCCCGCGATCAGTGCGGAAATCAGCCACTCTTCAAGATGATCGAGAATTTTTCCAAACATGATCCCCCCAGGATCGCCCCGCTCTATCCGCGTCTTAAACGAATGGCCGGGAACGGATGCTCCCGGCCATTGCGAACACGCAACGTCGTGCCAAGCCCGTTCAGCTACCCGTCGACTTCTGCATCACGGCGAGCACTTCCTTGCCGACGCGGCCTTCGGCCCATTGCCAGGTCGGCTGCATCGCCACCTGCCAGGCTTTCTTCTGCTCGGCCGTCAGATAGTGCAGCTCGGACTTGCCGCTATCCTTGATCGCCTTGAGCGCATCGGTATTTTCCTGCGCGGCGATCTCGTTGGTGTAGTCGGTGGCTTCCGCCATCGCCTTGTCGAGCGGGCCACGGATGTCCGCGGGCAATCCGCTCCAGTACTTCGAGTTCACGATCACGGCGTATTGCAGGTGCGCGTGGTAGGAGACCGTGATGTGCTTCTGCACCTCATGGAATTTCTGCGACAGATAGTTCGACGGCGTGTTCTCGCAGCCGTCGACGACGCCGGTCTGCAGCGCCTGATAGACTTCCGAGAACGCCAGGATTTGCGGGATCGAGCCGAGCTTGCGGAAGTATTGGTCGGCGATCTTCGAGCCGGAGATGCGGATCTTCAGGCCCTGGAAGTCGGCGGGCGTGATGATCGGCTTGTTGGCCGACACCATATGAAAGCCGTTGTCCCAGAAGGCGAGGCCCTTGATGCCTTTCGACTCGAGCTTCTCGAACAGGAATTTGCTGAGGTCGCCCTTGATGGTCTTCTGGAATGCCGCATCGTCGGTAAACGCGAACGGCAGGTCCATCGCCTCGAATTCCTTGGCGCCGAGCGGCGCGAATTTCGCGGTCGACGGTCCGAGCATCTGGACAGCGCCAAGCTGCAGCGCCTCGATCTCTTCCTTGTCCTTGTAGAGCGAGGAGTTCGGATAGACTTCGATCTTGGCCTTGCCGCCGGTGTACTTCTCGGCCAGTTCCTTGAACCGAAGCGAACCCTTGCCCTTCGGCGTGTCGTTGGCCACGACATGGCTGTACTTGATGACGATCGGCGCCTGCGCCCAGCCCGGCTTGCCATAGGCCATCGCAAGGGCTGCGCCTGCTGCGGCGGTTCCGAACTGACGGCGGGACAGTGTCATTGGATACTCCTGTTGGGCGCACCCACGGCACAACAGGCCGGGGCGAATTCCTCCAAAAATGCCGCGCTCATTTAGCCTATGGGGCGCGGTGATCGTGACGGATACTAGGACGGGCGCCGCATCCGCACAATCTCGTCGGCCATAGCGGGCGCGGAACCAAGGTAGTTTGCCGGGTCGCAAAGGCTACGCAAACGCCCGGCCGAAAGCGCACCGGCAACCGCCGGATTTGCCGCAAGGACATTGGCGAGGGAACGCCCCTGCCCCAGCGCTTCCCGGCATGCCGCGTAGACAATATCGTGGGCATTTTGCCGACCAAGATGTGGTGCAAGCCCCATCATCACCGCCTCGGCGACAATTAACCCTTGTGTCAAGTCGAGGTTCCGGCGCATGCGACTTTCGTCGACCACCAGCCCTTCGAGCATGAATTTCGCCTGCGCGAGCGAGCCGGCCGCCAGGATGAAACTTTCCGGAATGGCGATCCATTCCGCATGCCAGGGACCGGTGGCGCGCTCGAAATCCTGAACCATGGCATCGAGCATCAGCCCGGCGTGCTGGCGTACCGCCTTGGCGTTCGCAACCAGAATCTCGGAGGAAATCGGGTTGCGCTTCTGCGGCATGGTGCTCGACGCGCCCCGATGGGTAGCAAAGGGCTCGAACGCCTCGGCGATCTCGGTCGCCATCATCAGCATCATGTCGAAGCCGATCTTGCCGAGCGAGCCTGTCACCAGGCCGAGGAATTGCACCGCCTCGACCACGGCATCGCGCGCCACATGCCAGGTGATCGGCGGATTGCCCAGGCTCAGTTCGCGCGCGTATTCGCGCCGCACATCGAGGCCTTTGTCGCCGAGCGAAGCCAGCGTGCCGGCCGCGCCGCCAAGCTGGGCCATCAGCACGCGCGGCTTGAGCTCGCCGAGCCGAACCGCGTGGCGGTCCATCATCGAGAGCCACACGGCGCATTTGTAGCCAAAGGTAATCGGCAACGCCTGTTGCAGGTGCGTGCGCCCGGCCATCGCGGTATTGCGGTATTTTGTCGCAAGTACTGCCAGCGCGGCCGATACCTCCGCCATGTCGCGTTCGACGATCACCAGCGCGGCGCGGATCTGCAGCACCGTGCCGGTATCCATGATGTCTTGAGTGGTCGCGCCCCAATGCACATAGCGCCCCGCTTCGCCGAGCTTGGCGGAGAGTTGCCGCACCAGCCC
>JBBWZU010000717.1:0-11381 GCA_039649225.1 Hyphomicrobiales bacterium
ACCGGCACGCTGCGCGCCGCCTATATCGCGACCAATCCGGTGCAGGCCTTCGTGGATCCGGCGACCAAGGACGTGCGCGGCCCCGGCGCCGAGATCACGCGCGAGCTTGCCAAACGCGCCGGCGTGCCGTTCACGGTCACGGGCGCCAAAGGCGTCGAGGGCGTGCTCGAGGCGGTGAAGAACGGCACGGCCGATATCGGCTTTCTGGCCTTCGATCCGGTGCGCGCCGCGGTGGTCGACTACTCGCAGAACTATTCACTGGCGCAGAACACCTACGTGGTCGTCGACAATTCGCCGATCAAGTCGGTCGCCGATGCGGATCGCGCCGGCGTGCGCATCGGCGTCGGCGCGCGCGATGCGGGGGATTATTTTTTGACCAAAGCCTTGAAACACGCCGAGCTCAGGCGCAACGAAGGCGGCATCTCGGATACGATCGTCAAGGCGTTGCTCGGCGGCGAGCTCGATGCCTATGCGGGCAACCGCATGCGGCTGCATGAGGCCGCGCAGAAGACGCCGGGATTGCGGTTGGTAGCGGATAATTTCTACGGCGTCGAACAGGCCGTGATCGTGCCGAAGGGTGACAGTACGAAGCTCGCCATCATCGAACGCTTCATCGACGAAGCGCGCGCATCGGGATTCATCGCAGATGCCATCCGGCGCTCAGGATTGATCGGCGTCGATGTCGCGCCGGCCGGCATGCGGAAATAATTTCCAGAAACAATGCCCTGAAACGAAGAGTGGGACCGCACCGAAGTACGATCCCACTTGCTTCCATTAACGCGCGGGGGCGACGATTGCGCGTCAGCAGATGCATGTGCATTCCGCCATGAGTGCCTGCGCCGAGCAAGTTAACAATGCGTAATGTTGAGTTTGTACCGTGGAATCAATCCGGCCCACGAAAGGAATCCATCGATCCGCCAATCGTTGCCACGCACCGGCGGAATTCCGCCACATCAATGCAGGAATCCGATCGAAATCCACGGAATTGCCGCAACCACGAACAGCCCGATCAGCAGCGCCAGGAGATACGGCCAGATCGGCTTCATGCCGTCGTCGGGATTGACCCGTCCGATCGCGCAGGCCGCGTAGTAGCCGACGCCGAACGGCGGCGCGAACAGACCGATGCCCATCGCGAGAATCACCACCATCGCGTAGTGCACCTCGTGGATTCCGATCTGGCGCGCGATCGGAAACAGCAGCGGCCCGAACAGCACGATCGCCGGAATGCCTTCCAGCACCGAGCCGAGAATGACGAACGCGATGATCGACACGATCATGAACGTGACCGCGCCGCCCGGCAGCCCGGTCATCGCGGCGGCAAGATCGCGCGAGAAGCCCGACTGCGTCAGCGCCCATGCCATCGCGGTCGCAGCGCCGATGATGAGCAGGATCTTGCCGCACAGCGAAGCCGTGTCGACCAGCATCGGCATCAGCCGCGACATCGGGAAGCCGCGCGTCATCACGAGGCAGACGACGATCGTATAGGCGATGCCGATGGTGGAGACTTCGGTCGCGGTCGCAACGCCCTCCACTACGGCGGCGCGAATGAGGAACGGCAGCGCGAGACCGGGCAGCGCGAACACCAGGGCACGTCCCGCTTCGCCCCACGAGGCGCGCTTGACGCTGGTGAGATCATCGTCGCGATAGCGCCACCACACGATGGCGCACAGTGCCAGCGCCAGCACGAGCGCCGGCAACAGGCCGCCATTGAACAATGCGGCGATCGAGACGCCGGTGACCGAGCCGATGGTGATGAGCACAAGGCTCGGCGGAATGGTCTCGGACATCGCGCCGGATGATGAGAGAAGCGCCACGAGCTCGCCGGGCTTGGCGCCGCGCCGTTTCATCTCGGGGAACAGCACCGGCGCGACCGCCGCCATGTCGGCGGCCTTGGAGCCGGAAATGCCCGACACCAGATACATCGCGCCGAGCAGCACATAAGACAGCCCGCCGCGCACATGACCGAGCAAACTCGCAAGGAAATCCACCATCTGGCGCGCCATGCCGGTCGCCTCGATCAGGAACCCGAGGAACACGAACAACGGCACCGAGAGCAGGATGATGTGGCTCATCCCCTCGTCCATGCGGCTCACCACCACGGTCAGCGGCGTGCGCGTCGTGATGGCGAGAAACGCGAAGGTCGCGATCGCGAACACGAAGGCGATCGGCGCGCCCGCCAGCACGCCGGCGGCGACCAGCAGGATGAAAAATACGATCAGCTTGTAATTGCCCATCGCGGCGAACAGCGGCTTGAGCATCCAGAGGCCGGTGCCGATCGCCGCGATGACCAGCAGCGCAAGGATGATCTGTCCGAGCCCGCCGACGCGCGCGAGCCGCAGCAGCGCGAACAGCAGCATCAGCACGCAGCCGACGGGAAGTGCGGCCGCGCGCCAGATGTTGGGAATTTCCAGTGCCGGCGTCACGATCGCGGCCTCGTCGGCGGCATATTCGATCGCCGGATGCAGGATCAGCGCCAGGAACGCAACCGCGAGCGCGACCGCGAAGGCCTCGAAGAAAGTGCGCCAGCGCGGCGAGGCGCGCGCGACCAGCGTCGACATGCGCATGTGCTCATCGCGGCGGAACGCCACCACGGCGCCGAGCATAGCGAGCCAGAGAAACAGGATCGAGGCGAGTTCGTCGGACCAGACGAACGGATTGCGGAAGACATAACGCGAGATCACGCCGGCGAGCAGGATCAGCACCTCGACGGCGGTCAGCAGCGCGACCGGCACCTCGACCAAATGGCCGAGCCAGCCGTCGAGCCTGGCTGCGAGGAAAGCCAATGAGGAGGCCGGCGCGGCCTCCTCTTTCTGTGCCAATTCCATGATTGGTGCAGGTACTGGGGCTACGAAATCGGGCCGGTGAACTTCTCCAGCGCGGCCCAGGCCTCGTCGCCGTACTTGCCCTTCCATTCTTTGTAGAAGCCCGCGGCCTGCAGCTTCTCGCGGAACGGCTTGGGATCGACCTTGATGAACTCCATGCCCTTGGAGCTGAGGTCGGCCTTGAAGGTCTCATTCTGCTTGAAGATGTCGGCGCGCTGATCGAGGGCGGACTTGTTGAGGTTCCTGGTGATCACGTCGCGCACATCGGCCGGCAATCCGTTCCACGCCTTGGAATTGGCCAGGAACCAGAAGCCGTCCCACATGTGGTTGGTCTCGGAGAGATACTTCTGCACCTCGTACAGCTTGGCGAAGAAGATGATGGAGAGCGGATTCTCCTGGCCCTCGGCGACTTTGGTCTGCAGCGCCGAATAGGTTTCGGAGAAATTGATCGACATCGGCGCGGCGTCGAACGCCTTGAACATCGAGGTCCACAGCGGGCTCGGCGGGACGCGGATCTTGAAGCCCTTGAGGTCGTCCGGCCCCTTGATCGGCCGCGTCGAGGACGTCATCTGCCGATAGCCGTTGTCCCACTGCCGCTCGAAGGCGTGGAGGCCGGCCTTGGCGATCTGCGCGCGCACATGCGCGCCAAGGCCGCCGTCCATCGCGGGCCAGACCTTGTCGTAATTCTCCCAGATGAAGCCGACGCCGTTGATCGAGGCGACCGGCACCAGCGTGGCGAGGATCAGGCCCGAGAGCGTGAAGAATTCGATCGCGCCGGAGCGCAGCTGGCTCAGCATATCAGTGTCGGAGCCGAGCTGATTATTGGGAAAAATCTGGATCTCCACCCGGCCATTGGTTTCCTGCTTGATGCGCTCCATCGCCTCGACGGCGCGCACGTTGAGCGGATGCGCGGTCGGCGAGTTGTTGGCGTATTTGAGCTGGAATTCTGCCGCGCCCTTGGCGATCCACGGCATCGCGATGGTCGCGCTCGCGGCGGTACCGGCGAGCAGCAGCGTCCGACGGGTGGTCCGAAGCCTCATTGTGGTTCCTCCGATTGATCTTGTTCGGCGCGAATGCGGCCGGTTTTGAGCTTAAGGCCTTTGAGCTGCGGCCCTTAGGCTTCATCATGGGCGGGCGCCGGACGCCCGGCAAGTGGCGTTGCGTTATCAAATCGGACCGGAACGGTCCATGGTGCGGCCGGACAACCGCGATGCACGGCGGCAATCGTTTCGATACCCGGGCGGCGCTTTACGGATGCGCCCGCCAAGCCTAGTTAAAGACGGAGAAACAGTAACAGACCGATGACCGCTGCAGCCAAAGCCGCTCTCGCCGATGTTTTTGTGCAGGTTCGCGATATGGACGCCTCGCTCGCCGAGCGGCTCGCCGCCTATTCGCGCGCCGTCAAGGAACACCTGCCCGGCTATGCGGATGCCGTCGAACGGCTGATCGCGCGCCTTGCCGGCAGCAAGGCGGGGCTGAGCGCGCCGCAACCGGGCGAGCCGATGCCGCCCTTTCTGCTCCCCGACCAGAACGGCCACCTCGTCGACCTCGACGCCCTGCTGCGCCAGGGTCCGCTGGCGATCACGTTCCACCGCGGACACTGGTGCCCCTGGTGCCGCATCTCGGTGCACGCGCTGGCGCAAGTGCAGGACGAGATCGTAGCCGCGGGCGGGCACGTCGTTGCGATCGTGCCGGAGACGCAACGCTTTGCCGCCGAGTTCAAGACCGCCGCACAATCGCCGTTTCCGGTGCTGACCGACCTCGACAACGGCTATGCGCTGTCGCTCAACCTGGCGATCTGGCTCGGCGAAGAGCTTGCGCGCGAGCTGACTGCGTTGGGCCGCTCGCTGCCCGACTATCAGGGCAACGCGGCCTGGATGCTGCCGATCCCGGCGACATTCGTGGTCGATCGCGACGGGATCGTGAAGGCGCGCTTTGTCGATCCGGATTTCCGCCGCCGCATGGCGGTCGAGGAATTGATTGCGGCCTTGCAGGCCGCCGGATAGCCGGCAATCGCGGGCATTGCCGGAGTTCAACTGTTCGGAAACTTGGCGAGTTTTGCGAATCGACGGCAATCCGCGTCGCTTCGCCGCTGCAAGAATGATGCGGAGTTCTGAACCGCCGCACGAGCCCTGCTTCACCTGCCGGACCGTTTCAACATTGAAGATGGAACTTTGGCAATCAAAAGATGGAACTATTCGCTGGCGCGCATTGCAGATTTCCCGCTCGCGTCTCGAACGAAATGTTAGCGGCGGAGTTGAGATATGCACGCTATCGGGCACAATAGAGGAGGCCGGACAAGTTGCCGAATACCCTAGCGTCGGCGAGTTCCTGCCTGCCCGCTGCCGCCGGCTTACTTGCAATGCCGCGATCAGACTCGGAATTAGCCTGCTCGCTGGCGAGTAAATTTCTCCAATACGCTGGATTGCGTAGTGGTCGACCAAGTAATTTTGATGATGTTCCATCATCAATACATAATAACGACGACCAGCACACTACCTTTGCGTCATAATTATTGTATTCATGTGGACAGATAAAGAAATCGAGCGTACCAATACGTGTATCGCTTCGCATGCAGGAGAACGTGCAATGGCGCGCATTCTCATCGTGGACGACGACACCCAGGTTCTCGCCAGCGTTGAGATGCTGCTGATCCACGCAGGCCATGAGGTCCGGGCGGTCGGTCAGGCGCGCCATGCCGTCCTCACACTCGAACGCGAACCATTTGATCTGGTGATTGTCGACGTATTCATGCCCGGAATGGACGGCTATCAGGCGATCAAGGAATTCCAACGCATCGATCCGGGCGTTCCGATCATCGCGATGTCGGGCGTGATGTTCCGCGAGTCGTCAAAGCGGCACGCGCCGGATTTTCTCGGCATGGCGGGAAAACTGGGTGCCACCCGAACCCTGAACAAGCCGTTCAAACCGGCGGAACTAATGGAAGCCGTTCAGGCTTGCAGTGAAGCGCGCGCGCGGCATGGCGATGCTGGCGCGCAACGCGCTGCCGGTTGATACGCGGCGGCCGTCGCACTGCGGCGGGCACGGCAGGTTGTTTCCGGTGGCGGCATCGCCGGCACCACGTCGGGTAGCGTGCGTGCTTTCAACCAACTCTACTGGAGGCTGTCATGAGATCCGTAGTGGCCAAGCGATCGATCGTGATCGGCAAGCATAAGACCAGCGTGAGCCTGGAAGATCAGTTCTGGGCGGCATTGAAAGAGATTGCCGCCGATCGGCATCTCACGCTGTCGGAGTTGGTCTCCGACATCGATAGCGAGCGCAAGCACGGCAACCTGTCGTCGGCTTTGCGATTGTTCGTGCTCGGCTGCTTCCGCACCGCTTCGCCGGTCGCCGCACAGACCCCCGCGGCGCAGGTGTCCGGGTTGCGACTCTAGAGCACGAGCCGGTCCGATGGAATCGGATCGTGCTCTAGATTCTTGAGTGTTAGACGCGTTTTCTACGGCGAACCGCTGCACGCTTCGCCGGAAAACGCTGTCGCAACAGCCTCAGGCCTGCATCAGGGTTTTCACCGCCCGAACGACCTTCTCGGGCGTCAGGCGCACCTCGGCTTCGAGTGGCGGCGCGAACGGGATCGGAATGCGCGGCGCGGCGAGGCGCTTGGCGGCCTTCAGCGCGCCGGGCCCTAATCTGTCGACCACCGTCGCGACAATCTCGGCGCCGAAACCCGCCACCTCGACGGCTTCGTGCACCACGAGCAGCCGGCCGGTCTTCTTCACCGACGCGATCACGGCGGCCTCGTCCCACGGCCAGATCGTGCGCAGGTCGAGAAGATCGACCTTGATCCCCTCTCCGGCCAGCATTTCGGCGCCTTTGGTGGCGACCGGCATCGCGGCCGACCATGAGACCACCGTTGCGGCATCGCCCTCGGCCGCCTTGCGGGCAACGCCGAAGGGAATTGGCTCGATCGTGTCGGCAATCTCGCCCGGCACGCCGAACAGGTCTTTCGGATCGAAGAACAGCACCGGATCGTCCGACCGGATCGCCTGCACCAGCAGGCCCGCGGTATCGGCCGCGGTCGAGGGCGTCACCACGATGACGCCGGGCAGATGCGCGAACCACGCCTCCAGCATCTGCGAGTGCTGGGCAGCCGAGTTGCGCCACATGCCGTGCGGCATGCGCACCACGACAGCGGGCCTGGCCTGCCCGCCGAACATGTAGCGGATCTTGGCGATCTGATTGACCAGCTCATCCATCGCGCACATCACGAAATCGAAGATGCGCATCTCGATGATCGGCCGCATGCCGACCAGCGCCGAGCCGAGTCCGGCGCCCATGATGGTGGATTCCGAAATCGGCGTGGAGACGACGCGCTGCTCGCCGAACTCGGCGAGGAAATCCCGATACTGGCCCCACAGCCCGCCGCGCGCGACGTCCTCGCCCAGCACCCAGACGCGCGCATCACGCCGCATTTCCTGCAAGGCCGCACGGCGCGAGGCTTCGATCAAAGTGACAGTTTCCATTTCAAGTCCCCGGCAGTAGCGAATGGCGAATAGCGAATAGCGAATAGCGAATAGGGGAAGATTCTCGCCTGCGGTTCGCTACTCCCTATTCGCTATTCGCTACTTACTATTCGCTACTTCTTGCCACCGCCCCCGTATCCTGAACGTCCTCATAGGCAACCGCCGGATCGGGCCAGGCCGCCGCGTTGGCCTGGCGGCGCGCCGCCGTCATCTCGGCCTTGGTGGCCTCGATGATTTCGCCCAATTGGGTGAGCGAGACGCCGCGTTCCGCCAGCACCGCCCCGAGACGCGCGATCGGGTCGCGCGCGCGCGCTTCCGCCACCTCTTCCTCCGGCCGCCAAGCCGCCACATCGGTCGAGGTGTGGCCGGTGATGCGATAGGTGCGCACGTGCAACAGATGCGGCCCCTCGCCGCGCCGGACCGCCGCGACCGCGACCTGCGCGGCATCGTCGACCGACATGACGTTATTGCCGTCCACCGAGATCGCCGCGACGCCGAGCGCCTTGGCGCGATCGGTCACGCCCGGACCGGCGGTGACGCTGTCGGCGCGCGTGAACGCCGCGACGCCATTGTCCTCGCACACGAACAGAACCGGGAGCCGGTAGAGCACCGCCCAGTTCAGTCCTTCGAGAAACGGCCCGCGATTGATCGCCCCGTCGCCGAACATGCAGGTCACGATCGCGTCGGACTTCTGCATCTTGAGGCCCTGCGCGGCGCCGACCGCGATCGGGATACCGCCCGCGACCACGCCGTTGGCGCCGAGCATGCCGACCGAGAAGTCCGCAATGTGCATCGAGCCGCCCTTGCCGCGGCAATAGCCGCCCTGCCGGCCGAACAGCTCCAGCATCATGCGCCGGGGGTCCGCGCCCTTGGCGATGGCGTGGCCATGCCCGCGATGATTCGACGTGATGCGATCATCAATCCGCAGGTTGAGGCAGATGCCGGCGGCGACCGCCTCCTGCCCGATCGAGACATGCAGCGGCCCCGGGATTTCGCCGGCCTTGTGCGCGGCCAGCGCGGTCTCCTCGAAGGCCCGGATGCGCGCCATTGTCGCATAGAGGCCGGTGAGGCGGCGCAGATTGTCGCCCGAATCGCTCATATGGGGGTCTCGCCTGAAGACGCGCGGCTTGCGCGGGAAGGGCTAGCATGTTTGAACACGCGGCAGGAAACGTCCACTAGGCGAAACGTCGTAGGGCCGCAAGCCACTCATCCGTTGGCGGACCTTGACGCGGTATCGATGTCCCCATTGGTCTTCGACAGCGTTACAACAATTCCACCCGAAGCGCGCGGGCGCGCGGCGATTGCGGCATCGCATGGCGGCGAATACGCGGCCTATTGTGCGGCGAAAGCCGGCGTGAAGGCGGCTATTTTATGCGATGCAGGCGTCGGGCGCGAGCGCGCCGGCATCGGCGGGCTCGTCTACCTCGACCGGCTCGGCGTTGCCGCCGCCAGCATTGGTCATCGCTCGGCGCGCATCGGCGACGGCGAGGATTGTCTGGCGCGCGGCATCATCAGCTACGTCAACGAGGCGGCCCGCAGGGCCGGCGTGATTGAAGGCATGCTCGCGCGCGCGGCGCTGGAAAAGCTTGAAGCATCCGACCTCCCCGCCTCCCCCGAACCGCCGCCGATGGATGAGACGCGGCACGAGATCACGGAAGCCTCCGCCGAGGGCGTGCGCGTGTTCACGCTCGACTCGAACGCACTGGTCGCCCCGGACGACGTCGGCCACATTGTCGTCACCGGCTCGCATGGCGGGTTGCTCGGCGGGCGCATTGCGACCGCCGTCAAGCACGACGTCTTCGCGGCGATCTATAACGATGCCGATTTCGGCATCGACAATGCCGGCATCTCGCGCCTGCCCGCGCTGGGTGCGCGCAACATCGCCGGCGCGACCGTCAGCGCCTGGAGCGCGCGCATCGGCGATGGACGGTCGACCTATCGCGACGGATACGTCACTGCCGTCAACGGACGCGCCGCGCGCTGCGGCGCCGAAATCGGCATCTCGGCCATCGAACTGGTGGCGCGCCTGGTCGCGGCGCGCGCGAGGGAACCCAAGAAATGACCACCGCTTCGAACTCGGCCCGCAGGCTCAACGGCGGCCAGGCGCTCGCCGAGATGCTGAAACTGTCGGGCGTCGGCCCGCTGTTCGGCATGGGCGGCTTTCAACTGCTGCCGTTCTATGAGGCGATGCGCGCGCTCGGGCTGCGCCATTTCCTCATCAATGACGAGCGCTGCGGCGCCTTTGCGTCCGACGCCTATGCGCGCGTGACCAATCGCCCGGGCGTATGCGATGCGACGCTCGGGCCGGGCGCCACCAACCTCGTCACCGCGCTCGTTGAATCGCTCAATGCCGGGATACCGCAGATCGCGATCGTCGGCGACGCCAACCGCGAGCATGCCTGGAAGAACATGACGCAGGAGGCGCGCCAGACCGAGATCCTCCGGCCCGCCTGCAAGGAATTGATCCGCGTCGAGGCAACCCGGCGCATCCCCGAGCTGCTGCGCCGCGCCTTCGCGGTCGCGACCGCGGGCCGGCCGGGACCGGTCGTGCTGGATATTCCGGAGGATGTCGCCCACGGCGAGCATGATTTCGACGCCACCGACTTCTGGGTCGATGAAAGCACCCTCAAGGCGCAGGCGCGCCGCACCCGCCCCGATCCACAGGAGCTGGAGCGGGCGGCCGCGATCATCGCCAAGGCCGAACGCCCGCTGCTGCTGGTCGGCGGCGGCATCCACATCTCGGAAGGTTATGACGCGCTGCTCGCGCTCGCCGAAGGTTTTGGCATTCCGGTCGCGCACACCATGTCCGGCAAGGGCGCGATCGCCTGCACGCATCCGCTCTCGGCCGGCCTGTTCGGACGCTATTCGCGCATCGCCAACGATCTCGTCGCGCAATCCGACGCGCTGATCGTGGTCGGCGGCAAGCTCGGCGAGATCCCGACCAAGCGCTTTCAGTTGATTCCACCCGGCAAGCCGCTGATCCACATCGATATCCTGGCCGAGGAAATCGGCCGCACCACCCGCACGGACGTGGCTCTCGTCTCCGACGCAAAGCTCGCGCTGCAGGATCTCGCCGCGGCGCTCTCCGACGGCGGCAAGGCAAAGGGGCGCCGCAAGGCCTACTGTGAGGAAGTGCCGGTGCTGATGGCGAAATGGGCCGCCGGCGCGGCCGACCGGCTGCGATCGAACGAGACGCCGATCAATGTCGGCCGCCTGATGGGCGAGCTCAACACCATCATGCCGGACGACGCGATCCTGGTCGCGGACGGCGGATTTGCCGGCCACTGGGGCGGGCTCTGCTTCGACACCAAGAAGGCCGGGCGCCATTTCATCGCCGATCGCGGTTTTGCCTCGATCGGCTACGGCCTGCCCGGCTCGATGGGTGCGCAGCTGGCCGCACCGCAGCGCCGCGTGGTCGGACTCACCGGCGACGGCGGCTTCAACATGACGCTCGGCGAATTGGAAACCGCGCGCCGGGCCAACACGCCGTTCGTGCTCTGCGTGTTCAACAACGCGGCGTCGGGCTATGTGAAAGCGCTGCAGCACTCGATGTTCGGCAAGGGCAACTACCAGTCTTCGGACTTGGTCGAGATGGACTATGCGGCGATCACCCGCGCGATGGGTTGCCGCGGCATTCGCGTCGATGACCCGAACAAGTTGAGCGCCGCGCTGCGCGAGGGGCTGGAGAACACATCATCGCCGACCGTGCTCGACATCGTGGTGACGCGCGATCCGGCCAAGATGCTGCCGGGCGTCGACAGCCGCACGCTGGTCGTGAACAAAGGCGATCGGCCGATCTGAATGGACACAAGGCTGCGGCGCCGTTCCTCACGGACGCGTGACGGGCGGCACGTGGCAACGCCGGGGGCGGCGCTGTAGAAAGATGAGCATGATGAGCCGCCTCGCTGTTATCCGTTTGGTTCGTGCCGGTTTTGCCCTCGCGGCCTTCTCCGCACTTGCGACCTCCCCGGCGCTTGCGGCCGAATGCGCGCGCCCCTCGACCCTGCGCTTCGAGGTGCAGGGCAAGATCGTGCGCAGCCAAGTCGGCTTCACGCAGGGTCTCGAATGGCGCGACGGC
>JBBWZU010000750.1:0-5418 GCA_039649225.1 Hyphomicrobiales bacterium
CACGCGGCCCGTGCCTCGATTGCTGCTCTCGGTCAACGCCACGTCCGCTCTCCGCATCCGGCCCACACGGAGCAAAGTGGTACCAATTGCTGCTTAACGTTCGGTTCGGATCGCGGGCGGATTTGGCGGGGGCGGGAGAGCAGGCATAAATCTGTTTTATATCAATGGGTTGAATAGGTGCGGCAAATGCCCCTCGGGCACCGCACGGGGCGGCATTGAGGCCTGCCCGGCGTAGCGAGGCGAAGGGCGAAGTTTGTTCCGCCAGGCATCTTCACCGCAGATCAAACGGCAATAGGTTTCCCTTCCTCCAGCAATCGCACGATCTCGATTTGCTGGGCTTTCGCTTCCGGCGCGCCTGAGCCGCCGCGGCCGGTGTTGCGCGTCGCAAGTTGCATTGGCGACGAGCCGCTTTTGTTCTTGGCATTTGCATCGGCGCCGCCGGCAAGCAGCGCTTTGACGGCCGCCGCGCAACGCGTGCGCACGGCGCGGTGCAGCGGCATGACGCCGCTGTTGTCGGCGGCATTCGGATCGGCGTCGGCCGCGATCAGGATCGCGATGATCTCGGCCTGTGCGTCCGGATTCCATGTCGGCGCACCCGGCGCCCCGTCGGCCGCATAGTGCAGCGGCTCCGCGCCGCGCCGGTTGCGCGCCCGGAGGTCGGCGCCCAATGCAATGAGCTTGCGCGCGACCTCGCAGCGATAGGCCGCCGCCGCGACGTGCAGCGCGGTGTCGCCGGCATAGACATAGTGCCCGATCGGATCGAGATAGTAGTCCTTGGCGGCTTGGCGCGTTGCGCCTTGCGCAACACGTGCGCTGGCCAACGCCGGAGACGCAGCCAGCAGCCGCAGGGCGGCCGCGTCATCGACGCCGATCGTCCGTATCAAAGCCATGAGTGCCGACTGGTCCGCCGTCATTGTGGCTCAGTATAGCGCGAACCGGGCCAAGTCGTGGACCGCTGGGATGAGTTCGGCCATGCCTCATCTTGCGCACGCGGCCATGTTCCCAGAAGGCCGGCGCTGTGGCCGCTCAGCCTCCTCGCCCGGCAGCACGCCGGAACAGTTCCCTGTCGGCACGCGTTGCCGTGGTGTGGAGCGGCGGCATGTTCGACGGATTCGAAACATCATCGATCGATGTGGATGAAACGGAGATTTTTATCCGCCGCAAGGGAAGCGGGCGGCCATTGCTGCTTCTGCACGGCTTTCCGGAAACTCATCTGATGTGGCACGGCATTGCGCCGGCGCTGGCAGAAGATTTCACTGTCGTCTGCGCCGATCTTCGAGGCTATGGCGCGAGCGGCAAGCCGCCTTCGGCGCCTGATCATGCGCCATACGCCAAGAGCGCAATGGGGCGCGACATGATACGCATGATGGAGGCGCAAGGTTTCCGGCGCTTCTCCGTCGCCGGGCATGATCGTGGCGGCCGTGTCGCCTATCGAATGACGCTGGATCACGCCGACCGTATCGAACGCTTGGCTCTTCTGGATATTATCCCGACCGGCGAAGCCTTGGCACGCGCCGATGTCCGGCTTGCGCTCGGTTACTGGCCCTGGGTTCTGTTGGCGCAGCCGGAGCCGCTGCCCGAACGGCTGATCACGGCGGCCCCGGAGATCATCGTCGACAATGCGCTCGGCGGATGGGGCTCGGACAAAACGAGCTTTCCGGCGCAGCTTCGCAGCGCCTATATCGATGCGCTACGCGATGACGCGACCGTGCATGCGATCTGTGAGGAATACCGGGCCGCCGCCACCATCGACTTTGCGCGCGATTCGGAGGACCGGCGCGCGGATCGGCGCATCTCATGCCCCGTGCTGGCGCTGTGGGGAAAAGGCGGCCCGCTGGACACCTGGTACGAGGACGCCGGCGGACCATTGGGAATCTGGCGCGACTGGGCCGGCAAGGTGACGGGACGTGCGATTGCTGGCGGGCATTTCTTTCCCGAGCAGAATGCGCGTGAGACGATATCCGAGCTGCGCTCGTTCTTTCGCGCGTAAAGGTTCGCTGGACGACCCAGCCGGCGAACGTTCTGCAACATCACGCCGTGAACGTGACTATGCAGTGCCGCCCGCGCTTGATATCGCGCGCCGCGCTCAGCCGGCCTTGCGCACCAGGCGCTCGTGCATCACGCGGCGTGGCAGCCTTGGCATTTCGACGGTTGGACGAAGCATGCGCTCGGCTTCGTCGATTCTCAGCGTGAGCCAGGTCTGCAGCCGCGGGTTCGACGTGGTGTCACGCAGTTCTCTCAGCTTTTGCAGTGCGGCTTGCGTCTGCGCCGCAAGCGAAGTCACGTCCATAGGCGGTCTCTCCACAGGAGCTGCTTGACCGAGGTCTGCCCGTAACGCACGGGCTTGAGCAGACATCTCGCGCGGCTCCAATCTTGGGTGACTGGCCTTGGACAGTTGGCGCCTTCCGAGGCCGAATCATCTGCGATTGTAAAATACTAGGTTTGGTACTCAATCTGGCAGTCGGGATTACTACGGGTGTACCAGCGTAACCCCGTATTCCTTGCGCCAAGCTTACCCCTTGAACCCGCCCGCATCGAGATAGGCCTGCTCCTCCGGCGTCGTCGCGCGGTCGAGCACGGCATTACGATGCGGAAAGCGGCCGAAGCGGCGGACGATGTCCGCGTGCCGCTCCGCATAGGAGAGGTTGGCGTCGCCGGCTTCGCGGTAGAGCGCGACGCTGCGCTTCTGGTCGGCCATGTCCTCCGAATGCATGAAGGGCAGGAAGAAAAAGCCGCGTTCGGCCTCCGGGACATCCTGATCGTAGCCGCATTTGAGCGCCCGGTTGGCGACCTCGCGCGCGAGCGGATCGGCCGCATAGCAGCGCGCCAGCCCACGGAACATGTTGCGCGGAAACTGATCGAGCACGATCGCAAGCGCAAGCGCGCCTTCGGCAGTCACCTCCCAGGCGGAGAGTTTTCCGGCGGCCGCCGCCTCATACGTGCCGAGGAACTTTTCGCGGATATCTGCGTCGAACGCGTCGTCGCGGGTGAACCATTTGTCCGGCCCCGCCTCACGCCAGAAGGCGAGGATGGTTTCCGGGGTGGCGATGGTTGTTGGGGCTGTCGTGCTCATCGCGACACTATCCTGTCGATGTGCTACATTGCATCATGGTCAAGACGCTCGAACAAGCCTTTGCGGAGGTCTCCAACCTTCCGGACGCCGATCAGGAACAAATCGGCCGCAAGCTGCTCTCGCATGTCGAGAAGCTGAAGGTGCTGAGGCGCGATATCGACGAGGGTATCCGATCGCTGGACGGTGGCGAGGGGCGTCCGCTCGACACCGACGAATTCCTGCGGCAGAAAAACCAGACCCGTGGCGCCGTCTAGCGCCTAGCGCTTGCCGAAGAACATCCGGTCGAGGCTCCAGGCGCCGCCGCCCGCGAAGGCGAGGTAGAAGAAAATGAAACAGTAGAGGATCGCGGCATCGCCGCGATTGAGGATCGGGAAGAAATTGGCCGGTGCGTGCGACATGAAATAGGCGAACGCCATGTCGCCTGCCAGGATGAAGGCAACCGGCCGCGTAAACAGGCCGAGCACCAGGAGCACGCCTCCGACGACTTCGATCATGCCCTGATATCCATAGAGCGAGAACAACGCAGGGCCGGGATTGGGCGACGGCGGGAAGCCGAGCAGCTTCTGCGTGCCGTGCTCCAGGAAGATCAGCGCCACCACGATGCGGACGAGGGTCAGGACGCGCGGCGCCCAGACGGTTTCGAGAGTTTGCAGCATCAGGACTGTTCCTTGTTCGAATAGCTAGTGGGACGTGACCTAGCGAAAAAAGTGGGCAGTGACCATTCACAAACCTGCCATCGGCAATGCGCGCAGCGGATTGACCCTGCGGCGGCGCTCCGCGATGCTTGACCGTTCAAAAGACAAGACCCGCGCAAGCCGGGGCAGGGAGGTCGCCATGATACGTCACGCGCTGGCGGGGGTCGTTCTTTCGCTCAGCTTTGTCTCACCATCGTTCGCGCAGGACAAGCCGGTCCAGCTGCGCTTTTCGCACTGGGTACCGACCGCGCACCCGATGCACGCCGCGGCAGTTGCCTGGGCGGAATCAATCGAGAAGGCCTCGAACGGGTCGATCAAGATCACGATCCTCCCCGCCCAGCAGCTCGGCAAGGCGTTCGACCACTACAACATGGCGCGTGACGGCATCGCGGATATCGCGCACGTCAATCCCGGCTATGAGCCCGGCCGTTTTCCGATCGTCGGCGCGGTGGAATTACCGTTCATGTTCGCGAACGCCAAGGAGGGCAGCGCGGCGCTCGATGCGTGGTACCGCCGCTATGCCGAGCGCGAAATGAAGGATGTGCGCTATTGCCTGGCCTTCGCGCATGATCCCGGCTCGTTCCACTTCACCAAGAAAAAAGTGGCCTCGCCCGCCGACGTCGCCGGGCTCAAGGTGCGCCCGCCGAATGCCGTGATCGCGGGCTGGATGCGCTCGCTCGGCGCCGTCAACGTGCAGGCTTCGGCGCCCGAAGTGCGTGACGTGCTGGAGAAGGGCGTTGCCGATGCCGCCGGTTCGCCCTGGGGATCGATGGTCCTGTTCGGCATCGACAAGGTCACGAAGTACCACATCGATGCGCCGTTCTACGTCTCCGAGCAGGTATGGGTCCTGAACAAGGACAAATACAACGCCCTCTCGGCCGCGCAGAAGGCCGTGATGGACCAGCATTGCTCGAGCGAATGGGCCTTGCGGATCGCCGCCCCCTGGGCGGATTTCGAGGCCGGCGGCCGCGACAAGATCAAGGCGCTGCCCGGCCACGAGGTCTATCCGCTGACGGGCGAGCAGCTTGGCGAATGGCGCAAATCGGCCGAGCCGGTCGTTGCCGAGTGGGAAGCCTCAGTGCGCAAGATCGGCCAGGAGCCCAAGGTGATCCTCGACGATCTGCGCAAGACCATTGCCGAGCACAGGTCGGCGTATTGATCCGTCGCGTAGGGCGGGCAAAGGGGCGCAGCCCCGTGCCCGCCAGAGCCTTCGTTTAACATTTTGGCGGGCACGCTGCGCTTTGCCCGCCCTACGCTCCGCACTCAAGGGACAAGCTCGCCATGAAGCGCAGCACGGATCGCATTCTGACGACGCATGTGGGCAGCCTGATCCGCCCCAAGGCGCTGCTCGATGCCGCGAGCGATCAAGCCGCGCGCGAGCGCGAGCTGTCACGCGCCGTGACGGAGATCGTCGCGTTGCAGGTGAAAGCCGGCATCGACATCGTCAACGACGGCGAATTCGGCAAGTCGGGCTGGGCCAACTACGCGCTGGAACGCATAACCGGCTTCGCGCCGCGGCCGGACACGCTCTATCCGGCGGTCTGGCTCGGCCGCGATCGCGTGCGCTTTGCGGAGTTCATGGCGGCGGAGTTTCCACGCGGCGTGACCGGAACCCCCGGGCACGCCTGCGTCGGCCCGATCGCCTATCAG
>JBBWZU010000757.1:0-14237 GCA_039649225.1 Hyphomicrobiales bacterium
TGCACGGCTTGGAGTCCGTGCGCGGCGAGCACAAACGCCTTTTCGAGCGATACGCTAATTGTCGCGGGTCTGTAACCATGGCGTGGGTCAGTGAGGTCGTTGTTGCATCACGCCGCTGATATTGACCATCTCATTTCTCAACGTGTGTCAGTTTATTGTCGCTCGGCGTGTCGCCGTTTTTGCCTAGACGATCCGCGGCACAAGCAGCTCATAGACAATATGTCCGATGCGGTCGGGGCGTGCTATATTATTGTTGAATATAGGCAGCTGATGTACTGG
The DNA here is from genome assembly GCA_039649225.1 of Hyphomicrobiales bacterium. Lineage (GTDB taxonomy): Bacteria > Pseudomonadota > Alphaproteobacteria > Rhizobiales > Xanthobacteraceae > PALSA-894. The sequence continues at coordinate 280 of JBBWZU010000757.1, forward strand.
GAGAACGTAAATGAGCAAGCACACCTTGATCACCAGCGCCCAGATCATCGACGGAACCGGCGGCAATGTAAGGTCTGATGAGGCCGTTCTCATCCAAGGTGACAAGATTGCCGCAATTGGTCCACGCGCCAGCCTGAGTATTCCCGAGAACGACATGGAAATAGTCGATCTCGCCGGACAATACCTGGTCCCCGGCTTTGTGAACGTTCATGAACACGTCCTGACAAAACGGGCAAGAGGCTCCGCCTCCGAGCGAGCCGGTGCGACGCGCGATGTTCACCTTTTCCGCGGGCTGCGCAACGCATTGACGTGCTTGGCTGAGGGATTCACAACGATACGCGATGCCGGGTCAATGTACTGTCTGGGGCTTGACGTCAAAAGAGCGCTTAACAACGGTGTTTTTATTGGTCCCCGGATGCAGGCTGTCAGTCAGGGCCTTACGGTCACCGGCGGATATGCCCATCAATTTTTTCTTGAGGTTGATTCGGTTGTCGAAGTGCGCAAGGCGGTCGGCGAAATGATGAAAATGAGCGTTGATTGGGTTAAGTGCATGGCGAGCATCGAGTGGAGCAGGGCGGCCGGAGAGCCGATCAGTGCTGTCAACATGAGCCCGGAATTGATGCGCGAAGCCTTTGCTATTGCTCACCATCATGGAAAGCGCTGCATGGTTCACGCTGTCTGCAAAGACTCTATCGTGAACTCCCTCGACGCCGAGGTCGATAGCATCGAACATGGGGTGATGCTCGACGAGGAGACAGCCGAAAGGATGGCGCGGGAGGAAGTGTTTCTTGTTCCGACTCTCAGCGGTTGGCGTGAACGATGCAATGATTGGGGAAGAGATGCCGGCCATGTGAGGCATGCAGAACTGATGCGCCCCCATCATGACAGGTCGGTTCAGATTGCCTGCTCCAGCGGCCTCAAGATGGCCTATGGTTCGGATAATTTTGGCAATCTGGCCGATGAGGTCCGCGGTCTGCACGACGCCGGACTATCTCTTTCCGAATGCTTGGCCGTCGCAACCCGCAACGGCGCGGAGTTGCTCGGGATACAGGACAAGGTGGGGACCATCGAAAAGGGCAAGCAAGCCGACATGGTGGTTCTCGGAAAAGATCCGCTAAGCTCGTTCGAGGCGTATCGGGATATCGGTTTGGTATTCCGGGACGGCCGAAAGATCGATCCAACGCTCCTACCGATTTAGGCCTCTGAGCTGCGGCCTTGGGCCCTGGCGTCCTGGCCGGTTGCTCCATCCGCTCCGGACGTGCATGGAAGCCTCGGAAAGCAGAAAGCATCGTACGTCGTCAACCCGATCCTGCCCCGAAAGAATCGAAGCAAGTCATTGCTTTGTCGAAAGAAGAGGCTCAATCGCTTTTTTCATATCGATGAGTACAATCGAAGGATCATCATGACTGATAAGAACTCGTCGTAACTGGTTGCGAACGACCTCGCCAATCTTGACTGCATTGTCGCCAGGATACGGCAACCACTTCGTCAATCGCGGCACAGATTCAAGAGTCGCGTTTTGGTTGGGGGTTTCGTCATAAAATGATCCGAGCAATATTTTATCCGTTACCGCCAGATCATTGACCGGTACAGCTCCCACTCCTTTCACCAGGATCGTTTGACCGACAGGACCGGTCAAGAATTTGATGAATTCCCAAGCAGCCTTCTGCTTTCGCGGATCTTTTGCATAGATCATTGCAACCCTTCCTCCCGCTGGAAGGCGTCCATCACGCGACATAGCAGGCCAGGGGGCGACCTTGAGGCTGAATTTACCGGCAATTTGCTTCTCTATTTGTCCGATCGCCGCGCTAAAGGATGCAAAGACGCCGACGGTTCCCGCCGCGAAGGCTTGCAGCATCTGCGATTGCGTCATGTCGATCGTCCCCGCGCGTCCAAAATCTGCGAGAATCTCCAGAGACCGAAGGACTTGCGGCTTATCCAGTGTAATTTCAGATCCGTCCGCGCTCAGTATGCTGCCGCCTTGGCTTGTTATCATAGCCTGGAACGTCCAATTTCCAGTCGAATGATAGTCAAATAAGCCGCCGACGATGTCTTTGCGGATCTTCTTTACTTTGGCGCTCAAGGATATGATCCCGCTCCAGTCGAGAGGAATGTGTTCCGCGTCGATTCCGGCTTCTTTTATCAAATCCATATTATAATAAATAATTGGAACTGAGACGGCATATGCGAGTGCGTATGTCCTTCCTTGAAAATCTCCAACGTCCACGATCGACGGCAAGTAACCTAAACTATTCCAATCCGGCTCGGCGCGGATAAATTCGTCGAGAGCGACCGGAATTCGGCGTCGCGCTAGGATGCCGACATTCTGGCTTCCTTCAAGTGAGACATCCGCAAGGTTTCCCACCAGCGCCGAGCGAAGCGTCGACTGAAGAAGCTCATCATAAGTGTTGAGCACCGGCATTCGATATTCGATCTTGATATCTGGATGCGTTATTTCGAATCGGCGTGCGCTTTCCAACATCACATTCGAGTATGATCCGGATGAATAAGAGACACTCAACGTTAATTGTTCTGCATTCGCACAGCCCGCCTTCATGGCGAGAACGACGATACCAATCGTTGCAGCGATTTGTTTCATGACAGGGTCTCAGGTCGGATTTCGAACGAAGATCATCCCACCGCCGATCGGACAGTCCACGCGGTCTGCTACCTGCTTGCCCGGTGCGCACACCCGACAATACCGCCGGCATCAAGGAAGATCCGTGCGACAAAGCACAGCGGGCTCACATTTAACGGCTCATGATCGCAGCGGCGATGATTTCGAGCGCTTTTTCGAGAGTTTGGTTGTCGGCGGGATTGCCGAGACCGAGACGAATTGCCAGGGGAGCCGGAGCATCGCCGATCACAAATCCATCGCTCGTCGAAACAAGAACGCCCTTTTTCTCGAGAGTGCTTGCTAGGTCTGTGCTGTTTGTGCCTTGTGGCGTGGAAATCCAGACATGAAGGCCGCCGTCTCCCAGTCGGTAGTCGATACCGCGGAAGTGTTCATGCACCAACTGATGGCGAGCCGCAGTTTCTGCTCGAACCGCGTCAAGAATATCGAAGAGCTTCCGCGTTTTGATGAGCTCCGTCGCTAGTGCGGCGCTCAGCGGAGCGGTCATCCAGAACGTCGCGCGGACGCCGGGCCAGAAAAGCCGGCCAGCATCACCTTTCGATGGCGCTACGACGTAGGCGACCTTGGTTCCTGGGGCGACGCTCTTCGCCAATCCAAGCAGGTACCACGAGATTTCTGGAGCCAACGCAGACAACGGCGGAGGAGCATTCTCCGGAATAAGGCTGTAGATGTCATCTTCGATGATGGACACATTGTATTGCCTGGCGATGGAGACAATCTCTTGCCGCCGCTGTAGAGACATCGTGCCGGTTGTCGGATTTTGCAGCGTTGAAAGTGGGTAGAGAGCCTTTGGTCGTTCCTGCTCGCAAACGACGCGGAACGCATCTGGGACAATCCCCTCGTCATCGAGCCGCACTGGGGCGAGCTTGATGCCGTGCCGCGCCGAGAAGACTTTGATCGGCGGATATGTCAGCTCATCGACTGCCAGCACAGCGCCCTGACCGACAAGGCCTGGAAGCAGCATGTTCAGGCTGCTTTGGGTGCTGCTGGTGAGGACGATTCGATCGGCATCGGGCCGATAGCCCAATCGCTCCTCGCATAGCGCGGCGCCGGCCTCCCGGTCCAATTCTGTTCCGCACCAACGGTGATGCCCAATGATGGAACTGGGTGAGGCGCGCTCAAGAACGCCGGTGATGGCAGTTCGAACGATCGAGTCAAAGGTTTGCCCAATAGGTGGCGGTGGGTTCAACCGAAGGGCGATGGGCTCCGAAAAAGACGGTGTCGCCCGTGCCGAGGCTTTCGGTGCTTCGACCGTGGTAGTGTCATGCATGATTGAGTCCTCGTTTTGTTTGTATTGCGGCAGTGCCGCCTGGTCGCGATCCATCGCAGCAAACCGATCCGGAGCGAAAGCCGTCGCTATCGCCAATATTGCCGAATATGGACAACGATCGCTCGGCAGCCGGCGTTGGCGACACGGACAGAATGCGCATCAATTGGCGAGCAAGCTCCGGAAGTCTCCGCCACAGCACGTCAATGGCGGTTGCCGTTGCGCGCGCGCCATTCTCGCCGACGAAAAACAGGTGGCCACCCGGCACGATGGTCTGGCAACTGGATAATAGTAACCGGGCTTCATCCAATTGATCTGCCCCAGCCAAATACCCTCGAAGTATTTGTGTGTTGACAACGTCCCAGTTGGCCGCATCTCGCGCAGCCTGATCGCAATCCCGAAAGCCTGAGGGGGAAATTGGGTAGGCAAGAGGGAAATGTGCCAAGTTGAATTCTGGAAGGCTCAACTTAAGGCGGCTCGCCAGTTTCTCGTGGCAGGCAAGTGTCACGGGTGTTAGCGTCAAATAATACTGCCTGTAATCGTTTGGCGCCAGCACCACCGAAGATTGGTTGGAGCTCAGCGTAGCAAGCTCTTCCAGCCACGTGGAAAGCCTTGGGATTCCGCCCACCGTGGAACTGGAGGCGTCCCAAAATCCGTCGGGTGTCAGGATCTCGCTATCGGCATCGATACTCGACAGTCCAGGCATCGGCGGGCTGCCGGCCAAAGGGATGAACGCCGCAATATGCACGTCGACGTTCGCCAGTTGCCGAGATAGCAAACCGGCCCACCGCACACTCATGCTCCACGCGGCAACTATGATCTTGTTGGCACCCGTGACAGCAACCTTTTCCCCAATCGTCTTTGTTACTGCTTTGATCCAATGATCGAGAAGAAGATTTGAGTCCGACTTCCAGGCAACTGAAGCATGCCCAGGGTAAGACAGGGCCAACAGCCCATACCCGGCGTTGGCCAGCCAGAAATCGAGAAAATCTTCCGGTCGCGCGCCGTTGTGACCATAGGCTATCCTGCCGACATGTGCCGCCCCCGGCAGGAAAACAACGAGTGGAGCGTCTGGCGCGAAGCCCCGGCGAAAATAGTGACCTACATCCACACCAAAGTGACGAGCGACGGACTCCTGGCCCCTCGAATACAGTTTCGTTGGCACACTTGGCAGATGGCCGATACCGTATCTCAGCCGGGGGCATTTCCGGTCGACATCAACGTTTGCTCCGGGCTTCATTAGACGCTTTTCATGAGAGCATTGACGTTCAAAGTCATGCTCTTAAGCGCTTGCTCAGGCGTAGTGTTGAGGGTCGCGACTGATTTGAGATGATCGATCATCACGTTGGTAATCTTGACCGTATTCTTGCCGGGATAGTTATACCATTCCGTCAATTGATCGGCACGCGCGAGACCTGCGAGGTAATTGGGATGCTCGGCATAAAACGCATCGAGGAGGCCGGAGGCCTTCATCGCAGTTGGATCAACAGGGACAGCGCCGGTCGCCTTGACAACGATTGCCTGTGCGGCCGGCGATGCCAAGAAGCGCAAGAAGGCCCAGGCGGCTTGTTTCTGGCTTGCCACAGACGTAAAAACGACACCGGTACGGCCACCTGCTGGCAATTTGCCCTGCGGCGACGGCATTGGCCAAGGAACGGTGGCGATCTTGAAGCGGCCTCCAGCCTGCTTTTCCAATCCCGCCAGGACATTGTTTGAAGTCGCCAGCACCCCGATGGTGCCCGCGCCAAACGCCTGCAGGGCTTGGCTTTGGGTCATATCAACCATGCCGGCCTCGCCAAACCCACGAATGATTTCAAGAGCGGCGAGGCCATCCGCACCATCAAAGCCAACTGCGGTCTCGCCCGAATTGGACATCTTGCCGCCTTGGGCCGTGATGAGCGCTTGGAACGTCCATGCCGCTCCGAAGTCGAAAAAACCTCCGACTGCGCCGTTGCTTGCGGTCGTGATCTTTTTGGCCAAATTGATCAGGCTGGCCCAGTCGGAAGGAAAATTGCTGATGTCAGCGCCCGCCTTGGTTGCGAGCGCCTCGTTGATCATGACAACAGGAACTGAAATCTGAAACGGAATGCCGTAGAGCTTTCCTTCCATTCGGCCTACCTGCGCGATGGCACCGCGCGGTTGTACGTCCCGCCAGGTCGAATCTGCATCAGCGAGCGCCTGCAACGGCTGTGCAAGGCCCTCACGGATGAGCTGCCTGATATGATAGTTGGCCTGAAACGAAACTTCGGGAAGCTCGTTGGTAACGCGCCAACGTAGAATCTGCAGCAGATGCTCGTCATGATTTGCGGCGACCGGCTCCGCATATGTGACGGTTGCGCCCGATTGCGTTTTATAGATGGAGGCTTCAGAGGCCATAATCTCGTCGAAGGCGCGCGTCGAATAAGACGCCGACAGTTTTGTCGTCGACTGAGCGCGAACAATAGAAGGCGTGTAGAGCAGCAATCCAGCGGCAGCTGAGGATCTCAAGAATTTGCGGCGAGAGAGTTCGGACATCGATGGTGTTCCTGAGTAATGGTGTTTTTCGCGGCTTATCGCTTCACTTAACGCTTCCCGCCGTAAGTCCGTCGACGAACCATTTTTGCGCTGCGAGGAAGGCGATGATGAGCGGGAGAACAACGAGAGTTGCGGCAGCCATGAGAGGGCCATAGTCGTTGCCGGCCTCCGCGTTCTTGAAAGCCATGATGCCGAGTGGGGGCGGCATGAGGTTTTCCGACCGTACGGCGATCAACGGCCAGAAGAGGTCGTTCCAGTGGCTGACGACCGAGAAGATCGAGAAGGCGATGGCCGCCGGCAGTGCCATCGGCACCATGATCCGCCAGATGATGGCCAGTTCCGACAATCCGTCGAGGCGAGCAGCGTGGACTACGTCGTCGGGAATCGATTTGAAGAACTGCCGGAACAGGAAGATGCCGAATGGCGACACAACGAAGGGAAACACCAGGGCCGCATAGGTGTTGAGGATGCCGAACTGGTAGCCCATGATGAACAGCGGCAGGGCGAGCACCTGGTGCGGCAGAAGAAGCCCGATGAGAACGAGTGAGAACAGGACGTCTCGCCCTTTGAACCGAAGCTTGGCCAGCGCATAGGCGCAGGGCGCACAGACGAGGATCTGAAGCGCAAGGATAGCCGCGCAGACGACGACACCGTTCAGCATGTAGCGCGGCAGCGACGCTCCGGTGACGGCTCGGGTGTAGTTCTCGATCGCATACCAATGCTCAGGCAGCAGCGTGAATGAGGAGCGGAACACCTCGCCCGGCGGCTTGAGCGACAGGCTGAGCATCCACACGAAGGGCACAAGGATCAGCGCGCTGGTGACGAGCAGCACCGCATGACGGGCGATGGCGGTGGGCGGAGACAGACGGGCGGCGCTCATTGGTAATGCACCCTTTTGTCCATGACGCGGGCCTGGAACAGCGTCAGCGCCACCACAATGGCAAGGAAGACGAGGGTGACGGCGGCACCATAACCGGTGCGCAGGTATTCAAAACTCTCGCGGTAGAGCGTGTACATCAGCATCTCCGAGACGTGGCCCGGTCCGCCCTGCGTCAGGATCTGCACCGTATCGAAGGTCTCGAAGGCTCTCAGCGCGACGACGATGACCACGAACATCGTCACCGGCCCGAGCATGGGCAGCGTGACCGTGCGCAGCCGATCAAGCCAGAGATCCGCGCCATCCACATCGGAGGCATCGTAGAGATCCTGCGGGATGGCTTTCAGCCCGGCGAGAAACAGCACCATGGCGTAGCCGAGGTTTTGCCAGATACCGATGGCGGTGAGCACCGGCAGGACAGTCTTCTCGTCGCGCAGCCAATTGGCGGTCGGCAGGCCGAGGCTGACGAGCGTTTGGTTGACCAGGCCGATGGTGGGATGAAGGAGCGCCTCCCAGGCGATCGCCATGGCGGCCAGCGTGGCCATGAAGGGAAGGAAATGGATGGCACGGTAGAAGGCGCGGCACGATTTGCCGCTCTCGATCAGCAGCGCGATCAGAAGTCCCAGCCCGACCGTGCCCGGAACGACGATCAGCACATAGACAACGGTGTTGACGAGCGAGATGCGGAAGCCCTCATCGCCGAACACCTCACGGAAGTTGGCGAGGCCGACGAACGAAAGCGTCTTTGCACCCATCTGCCAATCGGTGAGCGCGATGACGATGACGGCAAACACCGGCAGGAGGAACAGCCCAACCAGCAGGATGACCGCGGGGCCAGCCAGAGCCCAGGCCGTCAATGCTTCCAGCCGGCTCGCCGCGCGCGCGAGCGATCGGGATCGCTTGTCGCGCTGAACAGCGCTGGTGCGAAGCACCTCGGCGGACACCGCCATCACGCATATTCCCGCAGCGGCGTTACGGAGGCTTCGGGACGCAGGCGGCGACCGTCAGCGGCAAAGAACAGCACGCGCTTGGGACCGACGCCGACATGCAGTGTCTGGCCTGCCGTGATGTGCGGGGCGCGCTCGGCCAACAGACGCGCGATCAGAGGCTGCTCCATGCCGGGCAGGTCGAGATGGATATAGAGGTCGGAACCCATGTGCTCGACCATTCGCACCGCCCCGGTGAACACACCGGGGCCGCCATGATGGACGAGGTGGAACGCCTCAGGTCGGATGCCGAGGGCCAACTTTGTGCCGGAGCGCGCTTCAATCCCCGCCAACTCGACCGCCAGCGTCGTGCCCGCGACATCGATCTGGCCGCTCTCGCGCACGATGCCATCGAGCATGTTGATCTTTGGGCTGCCGATGAACTCGGCAACGCGGCCGTCATCCGGGTCGGCATAAATTTCCTGCGGCGGAGCAACCTGCAACAGTTTGCCGTCGAGCATCACGGCGACGCGATCCGACAGGGTCATCGCCTCGGCCTGGTCATGTGTGACATAGATGAAGGTGATGCCGAGACGCCGATGCAGTTCCTTGATCTCGGCCCGCATTTGCACGCGGAGCTTGGCGTCGAGATTCGACAGCGGTTCATCCATCAGGAACACGGCCGGATGGCGGACCATGGCGCGGCCGACTGCCACGCGCTGGCGCTGGCCTCCGGAAAGCTGCCCGGGCTTGCGACCCAACAGGTGATCGATGCCAAGTGCCTTGGCGGTGCGGGCAACCTCGGCCTCAATCTCCCGGTTGACCGAGGCGGTTCCGGGCATGAGGCCCCCGATCACCGGCAACCGCTGCCAAGAACTCAGGCGCCGCATCTTCAGAGGAAGCGCCATATTCCGCTCCACCGTCATGTGCGGGTAGAGCGCGTAGGATTGGAAGACCATTGCAACGTCGCGCCGCTTGGGGCGCAGTCCATCGACCACACGGCCGCCGATCGAAACGGAACCGGAGTCCTGAACTTCCAATCCGGCCAGAATTTTCAGCAGTGTCGATTTCCCGCACCCGGATGGTCCGAGCAAGGTCAGGAACTCGCCGTCGGCGATATCGAGAGAAACGTTGCGCAGAACGGGCGTCGCACCAAACCCCTTGCTGAGATCTTCGAAGACGATGCCGCTCATTCCGCAGCCTCCATGGCGCGTGTGACGACACTCTCTCCGTGGGTCGCCGTGCCCCCATCGAGATACATGGCGCGTCCCACGCGGACACGACGGAGCGTCTGGCGATAGGAATTCAGGCCGACTTCATGCGCTTCCGGCATGATGTCGGGCTGCGGAAAGGCTGATGCGCCAGCTTCGAGAGCTTCAAACAGCACGCGACCGGTCATCGTCGATGGGATCGGCAGGCCGAACAGCGTCAGAAGTGTCGGCGCCAGATCGCAAATATCGGACGGAGTCGTGGAACTCAGGCCATCGCCCCGGAACGCCGAGCCCGCAACGATGCCGACCGCCGCGAGCTCCTTCGGATGCAAGCCGCCATGAACGCCGAGGCCGGGTCGGCGCGCATTGTCGTAAAAAGTTCCGCCTGTCAGCCCGAAAGCATCGACGCCGTCATCGGTCTTGAAGCCAAAGTAGACATCCGGCGCGCGCGCGTGATCGGCGAAGACCAGGCTGCTTGCGAAGCTCCCGGGTGCCATTCCCTCGACAGCGTTTCGTGGAGCTGTAAAGACCGGACCGCACCATGGCCGCTCCGTCAGGACCTCCACCAGCTTGCTCAGTTTGCGCGGCGCGCGATCGGCGAGATAGAGCGCCCCGACCTGGCCCGGGACGACGACGACATCGATGCCGGCCGCCGGCGCATTGCCTGGCACGAAGCCGGCGGTCTTCAATTCATCGATAACCGACACCCGGCTATGTGCGGTGACATGGCCGTGGTCGGAGACAACGACGAGTTGGACACCGGCCGTTCTTCCTTCTGCCTCCCACCAAGCGAGCACCCGCCCGAATTGAGAATCGCAAAATGTGATAATTTCACGTGTCGCCGGCGCCCCCGTTCCATGGAAATGCGACGTTGTATCGGGCTCCCCATAGGAAAGGATCGTCACATCGGGCTTCAGCTTCGGCCAGACAAAATCCAGGAACGCGGAGGTGATCCACTCCTGTCCTTCCCGGTTTGGCTCGCCTTGCGGGGGCGCAGCCGGCAATGAACCAAGCATCGCCTCCATTTCGGCGAGCGTATCCGCCGGCGTGCAGGCTTCCCGGAAATGTCCGGAAAGCCGCAAATGCCCGAAGTCTTCGGCTCTGTGATTGAAGAGCCGCGTTGTTCCAGGTGTATTCGTCGCAAGAACCGCAAGAGTCTTTCCGGCTTCGTGAAGAAGCTCACCCAATGTCGAGGCAGTCATCAGGCCGTTATTGCTTTCGCGGTTCAGGCGATCGAGCAGAACCGCGTCGGACGTATCGATATATCGGGGCGGGACTGAGCTGCGATCGACGAACTTGTTGCCGACCATTCCATGACCATTCGCCGTGGCACCCGTTACAAGGCTTGGAAACGCGACCCGCGTTTCACTCGGATAGACGGTGCGATGTCTGGAGAGCGTCGTTCCAAGGCGCCTCAAACGCAAAATATTCGGCGTGAGCTCAGGCCCGATGAGGTCGGGGCGAAGCCCGTCGAAACTTACGATGATGGCTTTCATTCTGCCCCGCAGCTGCCGCAGCTTTTTCCTTGCCGGGACAGTTAGGGGCGGAAGATAACGGATTGGTGACAATTATCGATTTTTGCGATAAATTACGACACTATTGCGATGCAACGAGGATCGAGCTGTGCATGGCAGGCAACGAGCAGGACGTTCCGTTAAACGCAATCCGCGCATTCGTCGCGATCGCCCGCGAGAAGAGCGTTACCCGAGCGGCAAAGAAGCTGGGAATAACGCAAAGCTCCGTGAGCAGATACTTGGCGGTCTTGGAGGAATATCTTGGAACGGAGTTGCTCGAGGGGCGTGGAAGGGGCAGTGACCTGACGGATTTCGGTCGTCTGTTTGCCAGAACAGTTTCCGAACCGGTGGATACGATCTGTTTCACAGCGCAGAGGATGCGGCGCCGGGCTCACACCGAAGCGAACCGGATCGTCGTCCGGACATCGCTGTCGACCTTCGCCTACACGTTGCTCATTCCGCATCTGCCGGCGTTTTCGGCGGAGATGGGTGGCGCCGTTGTCGACGTCATGAGCTCGCTGTCTCTCCCTTCTCCGTCCGACGGCTTTGACGTACTGATCACGCGCGATCTTGCCCTCGTTGAGCCCGCGGACCAGTGGGAGATCTACAACGAACAACTTGTCTGCGTGGGAGCGCCGAACCATGTCTCGGGCAAGGGCCGTTCAATCTTGCAGACGATGCCAATTCTGAGCATCACATCAAGGCCGGATATCCTGCCGATATGGCTGCGCGCCATGAACCTGAGGCCGAACGACATCAGGTCCGGCGCACGATACGACCATCACTATTTGGCGCTCCCAGCGGTGACGCGAGGAAAATGCCTGCTCGTCGCACCAGAAATTGTCGTCGGCGCCCTCATCCGCGAAGGACTTCTCAAGGTCGTCCCGGAGTCCGTCGCCGCCAGCGGGATGCAGTACCGAGCTTATGCGGTTGATCGCGGCGGCAATCGCGAGCTTGCACGAGCCTTTTGTCGTTGGCTCGCTCGCCTTTGCATCATGGACCCGGCCTCTCGCGAGTGAGCTGCTGTTGTGTGCACCCCGGCGTCGGCCGTATCCATCAGGATGAGACGTCCGGCTGGCGTATCGCACACGCTTTGATCGAGATGGCGCCGCGCTCCTGCAGGGCGGCGAGCGCTTGGCGCACCGTATGGCGATTGACGCCGAATCGATCGGCGAGGTCGGTCTCGACCGGCAGGCGTCCGCCCGCCGGATAGATGCCGGCGGCGATATCGCTGCTCAGCGCCTCTTCGATTTCCCGCCAGATGAGTGTTCCCGGACGACGCACGCGTGTTGCTCCGCGTCCGCTGATCGCATCGGGTGCGCGATTCGTCTAGCGCCCCTCGCGCCGCGCCATGCATAGGCCGCGTCAGCGGCCGTCTGTTCCGGCAGCGAACTATTCAAACAGGCGCACTGCGGACAGCATCGGAGCCCACGCCTTTGCGGCGGTCGAACGTCACGTCGGCGCATGTCGACATCATCATTTCACGCGCCTGCGGCGGCGAAAGACGCGTGGCCGCGGCGAAGACATGCTGATACCAGTTGAGCACCGGCTCATCGTCATTGGTCACCAATTGCTCGTAGACAGACCGGCACAGGCTGAGAAACGCCATATAGTCCCGAGACAGCCACGACGCAGCCAATTCCGGCAAACGCGCTTCCTTGATATTGCCCCATGACCAGGCGCGTGGGAATCCGTATTGCAGCGGCGAAATCCATCCGCTGCTTTCGACCACCAGGGGAGCGACGACATCGGCAACGGTCTGCTCGCCACACAGCGTCGCCTCGCGCACGAACACACGGGTCGGATGTTCGAGCAGTGCGGGGATCGTGGCGAGATCGATCTGCACATCGATGATCGCTTTGTATAATTCCCGGATCCGAACGGCTTCGAACAACGCTGCCGCGTTTTCCTCGCCGTCGGGCAGAGAACCGTCAAGGGTGCGGGTGGCGCGACCGACCGGTTCAAGGGGGTGGAGTTGAAGCAATTTGGCGCCTTGCTCGACGGCGAACTGCGCGACCCAGTCCAGTTCATGCACGTTGTGGAACGTGAGCGTGAAGATGAAGCCGAAAGGGATGCCGGAGGCACGCAGGCCCTCCAGCCGGGCGCACATCTTGTCGAACGCCCGAGGGGAATTGCGCATGAAATTATGCGAATGAGGTACGCCGTCGAAGCTGATTGCGATGAGGTCACAATCAGCCCGCAACATGTCCAGCTTGCGTCGATCGAGCAACATGCCGTTGGTCGTGACGGTCGTGGCCAGTCCTGCGGCGTGCGAGGCACGAAGCAGTTCTCCGAGGGCAGGGTATAACAGCGGCTCTCCGCCGGACACGGAAAGGATCCGGTAACCGATCGCGGCCGCATCGGCGACGACCCCACGCAGCAGATCGATATCCAGCCGTTCCGAAACCGCCGGTCCGCTATCGGAATAGCAATGCAGACACTGCAAATTGCAGCGCCTGCCGGGATGAACCTGCAGCGTGGGATATTTTCCCGCTGGGCCGTCCACGAAAGATCTAGCCCCGCAAGGTGAATTTGATCTGGGCGATGTCGGGCCGCGGCGTGCCGTGGATCAGAATGTTCAGGTCACGCAACTCCTTCAGTTTTGTCAGCGTGGTCACGTTTTTCTTGAAGTTGCCCAGATCTGTCTGCACCGTGGCGGCGATCAGTTCGGGATTGGGGGTGCCGATCTGATGCCAGTCGATGATCTTGGACGTATTGAGTTTGTCCTTGATCGATGCCGCAGCCTTACCCAAACTCACAGACCCGCGCCCACTTGGTTGCTTAGCCATCCAAACCTCCTCGGTTGTTTTGTCCGTGCCCAACCCTGAAACCTGCAGTCAGGCCAGAACGGCGTAATTCGCGCGGGAGCTGGAGATCGCCCGAGGGACTTCGGTAAGGCCGAAGGGTCCATCAGGACTTCCGTTCTTCGCCCGAATTGCAACCGTCATACACCAGACTCAGAGTCCGGTTCCGTGAGGTAAGTCACAGATCGCGATTCGAGGCGTGATGACCTG
>JBBWZU010000777.1:0-3259 GCA_039649225.1 Hyphomicrobiales bacterium
GTCAGCCGTTCCGCCGATGTGGAGCCGCGCAAGACGCTGCTCGATGTGTTGCGGGAGAATTTTCTACTCAACGGCACCCATGCGGGCTGCGAGCACGGCGTCTGCGGCGCCTGCACGATCCTGCTCGATGGCGAGCCGGTGCGATCCTGCCTGATGTTCGCCGTACAGGCCGACGGCTACGAGCTCACCACCATCGAAGGCCTCGCGCCGGCGCCGGGCGAGCTCAGTGTGATCCAGGATGCGTTCTGCGAAACTCACGGCCTGCAGTGCGGCTACTGCACATCAGGCATGATTCTCGCCGCGCATGCTTTGCTGCAGAAGACCGTGACGCCGACACGCGAGGATATTGTCGAGGCGATCTCGGGCAATATCTGCCGCTGCACCGGTTACGGCCAGATCATCGAGGCGGTCGAGCTCGCCGCCGCGCGCCTGGCGATCGCCAACACGCCGCGCCCGGCAGCGCGGGGTGAAAAACCCGTCGTGGAGGCGAAATGACCGCCGATCCCGCCGCCTTCCGCTTTGTCTCGACCCATCGCAGGGTGCGCGAGGATCGCCGCTTCGTGGCCGGTCACGGTCGCTTCGTCGCGGATGTCGCGCTGGAAGGACTGCTGCATGTGGCGATTCTGCCCTCGCAGCATCCGGCCGCGCGCATCGTCTCGATCGATGCCTCGGCGGCGCTGGCAATGCCCGGCGTATACTACGTGCTGTCGGGCGATGAGCTTGCGGCGGCGACCGATCCCTTGATGAATGGGCTCGATACGCCCTTGGTTCGGCGCCATCCGCTCGCGGTCGGGCACACCCGCTATGCGGGCGAATGGGTGGTCGCCGTGGTCGCCGAAACCCGCGCGCTCGCCGAAGACGCCAGCGAAAAAGTCCGCGTCGTCTATGAGCCGCTACCGTTCGTGATGGATGCCAAGGAAGCCTTGCAGCCGGGGAGCCCACCGGTGCATCCCTTGCACGGCTCCAACGTGCTGCTCGACCGCACTTTCGTGTGGGGCGAGGTCGAAAAACATTTTGCCGAGAGCGAGCGCCAACTGTCGTTCCGCGTCACCTGGGGGCGCAGCTCCACCGTTCCAATCGAGACCTTCGGCATCGTGGCATCCTGGGATCCGTGGCGCGACATGCTGGATGTGTGGGCCTCGATCCAGATGCCGAAATATCCCGACCAGATCGCGCGCGCGCTGCGGATCCCGGCCAATAACGTGCGCGTGCATCAGGATGTCGATGTCGGCGGCAGCTATGGCGTCAAGCGTGGCATCAAGCAGACCGTGCTGGTGGCGCATCTGGCGCGGCGGCTCGGCCGCCCGGTGCGCCTGATCGAGGACCGGCTGGAGAACATGCGCGGCGGTGACGCCCATGGCCCGGAGCGGATCTTCGACGTTGATGTCGCCTTCAACAATGACGGCATCGTCAAATCGATGAAGATCCGTGCGCTGGACAATGCCGGCGCCTATGCGGGCCGTGCGCCGTTTCAACTGGGCAAGCCGATCGGCGCGATTGTCGGCCCGTACCGGATCGAAAGCGTGCAGTACCGCGCGCAATCAGTCACATCCAACAAGGCCGTGCAGGAGGCGGTGCGCGGCTTCGGCCAGGCGCCCACCAATTATGCCATCGAGACCGCGATCGACAAGGTCGCGGCGGCGACCGGCCTTGCCCGCATCGAGGTGCGCCGCCGCAACTTCATCCGCAAGGAACAGTTCCCCTATCTGATTCCGAGCGGCAGCACCTATGACAGCGGCGACTATCACGCCGTGGTCGACAAGGTGTTCGCGCATATCGATTTCGGCGCAATGGAAAGCGAGCGCGACCGCCTGCGTGCCTGCGGACTTCTGGCCGGCATCGGCATTGCGGCGTGCCTCGAGCCGAGCGGGGGCAATTCCTCGTTTGAGCCGCTGCTGAACGAAAAGAACACCACCAGCACCTGGATGGATTCGTGCCGCATCAACATCGACACGCTCGGGTGCGTCACGGTCACCATCCACAACACGTCGTCAGGGCAGGGGCACGAAACCCTGGTCGCAACTGTCATCGGCGAGGTGCTGCAGATCGATCCTGATCTGATCCGCGTGATCCGGCCGGATTCGCTGGCGTGCCTGCCGTCCAACTCGCCGGTCGGAAGCCGGATGGCGATCATGCTCGGCGGCGCGGCGTTTCATGCCGCGCAAAAGCTGAAGACAAAACTGACGCGTATTGCGGCGCATCAGTTCGGCATTGCCGACGACAAGGTGGTTTACGCCAACGGCGGCGCCGGGCTGGCGAACGGCGAAAAGCAGCTTGGCTGGGTTGAACTCATCACGATCGCCCATCGCAATTTTCATCTCCTGCCCGAGGGCATGGAGCCGGGCCTCGAGAGCACGCATGTGATGCAGGTGCCGACCGGCGGCACCTTGCCGAAAGATGGCCGCGTCCAGATGTATCCGTGCCACGCCTTCGAGTTTCATGTGGTGCTGATGGCGATCGACCCCGCGCTCGGCAAACCTGAAATCAAACGCTACGTGATCGGTCATGACTGCGGCACGGTGATCAACCCGCACATCGTCAAGGGCATGACGCTCGGCGGCATCGCCCATGGCCTTGGCGCCGCGCTGCTGGAGGAATTCGTCTATGACGGCGAAGGCCACCTGATGACCCAGAGCTTCATGGATTATCTGCTGCCGTCCGCCCACGAGGTGCCGGAAGTCGAGATCGTGCATCACTGCACGCCGTCGCCCTTCACGGTGCTCGGCCAGAAGGGCTCCGGCGAAAGCGGTTATCTCGGCGCGCCCGCCGCGATCGCGGCTGCGGTCAACGATTGCGTGTCGGCGCTCGGCATTTCCTTCAACAAGCTCCCGATTCGAATTTCCGCCATTGGCGATGCCATCGCCGACGCGCAACAGGGCAAACCGCAAGAGCAAGCCAAATGATCATCGACTGCCACGCCCATCTGGTGCCGCCGAGCCTGCTGGATGCGATCCGCGCGCAGGCCGCGGGCTTCCCGTCGATCCGCCTGATCGAGGACGGCGGCAGCCTCGGCTTTTCGTTTGCCGGTGGCAAACCGACCCGGCCGGTTTCAAAACCGCTGAGCGATGTGCCTGGCCGCCTGAAATGGATGGACGAGCAGAAGATCGAGCGCCAGGTGGTCGGCGGCTGGCTCGACATGTTCGGCTATGAGGTGCCGGGGCAAGAGGGCGCGAACTGGTCGCGGCTGATCAAGACGCATTTGGCGCAAACCGCGCTGCACGAGCCGCGCTTCGTTCCGCTCGCCACCGTGCCGTTGCAG
>JBBWZU010000789.1:0-2705 GCA_039649225.1 Hyphomicrobiales bacterium
GGCGACATGATGATGCTCGGTGCCTTCTTCGGGCTGACCGCGAGCGCTGTTCTCGGATGGCCGTATTGGGCGACGATCCTGTTCGCCATCATCGTGATGGCGGCGGTCGGTATGCTGATCGAGCGCATCGTCATTCGTCCGGTGCTCGGCTATCCGACCTTCACGGTGGTGATGATCACGATCGGCGTCGGATATATTTTGCGCGGCGTTGTCACCATGGTGCCGGGTTGGGGCACCGACACCTACACGCTGCGCACGCCGTTCGGCGATAGCGTGCTGCGCATCGGCGGCGCCGTGATCGCCGCCGAGCAAGTCGCCACCATCGGGCTGACGGCCGCGCTCTGTCTCGTGCTCTATCTTTTCTTCCGCTTCGCCAAGCTCGGCGTCGCCATGCAGGCAACCTCGCAGAACCAGCTTGCCGCCTACTATGTGGGAATTCCGGTGCGCCGTGTGAACATGCTGATCTGGGGACTTGCCGCCGCCGTTGCGGCGCTCGGCGGCATTCTGCTGGCGCCGGTCGCGTTCGTGCATGCCAATATGGGCTTCATCGGGCTCAAGGCGTTTCCGGCTGCCGTGGTCGGCGGCTTTGGCAGCGTGCCCGGCGCGGTCGCCGGCGGCCTCATCATCGGGCTCGTCGAGGCCTTCGCGGGTTTCTATCTGCCCGAAGGCTTCAAGGATGTCGCACCCTATGTGGTGGTGCTCGTCGTGCTGCTGTTCATGCCGTCGGGCATCTTCGGCGAAACCGCGCGGAAGAAGGTGTAGTCCTTCCGATGCGATTTGTCTTCAAGACCGATTACAATCAGGATATCCGCCTATTTCAGCATGGCGGGCAGATGTTCTGGTACGGCCTGCTTGGTGTTCTGCTGCTTGCAGCCCCGCTGGTCGTCAGCGGCTACGTGCTGTCGCAGCTCCATTTCGTGCTGATCTATTCCATCATCGGTTTCGGGTTGATGCTGCTCACCGGCTACACGGGGCAGATTTCGCTGGGCCATGCGGCCTTTCTGGCAACCGGCGCCTATACGGAAGCCCTGTTGCAGGCCGCTGGTGCGCCGTTCGTCGTGTCGCTGGCGAGCGCCGCATTGCTCTCCGCGGCAGTCGGGATCATCGTCGGGCTGCCGGCATTGCGGCTCAAGGGGATTTACCTCGCGATCGCAACGCTGGCGTTCAACGTGATCGTCGAAGAGATCATCACGCGCTGGGAATCGGTCACCGGCGGCAGTAGCGGCAAGCTGCTCAAGCCGATCGAACTGTTCGGCTATCGGCTGAGCGGCCCTGAGAGCTTCTACTACCTTTGTCTTGCGCTTGCCGTGTTGTCCTGCCTCGTGCTGATCAATCTCTTGCGCTCGCCGACCGGCCGCGCATTCGTGGCGATCCGCGACTCGGAAATCTCCGCGAGTTGCCTTGGTATTGATCTTGCGCGCTATAAGACGATGTCATTCGCGTTATCGGCTGCGCTCACCGGGATCGGGGGCGCGCTCTATGCGCACAAGGTCACCTTCATCTCGCCCGAGCAGTTCACGCTGATCCAGTCGATCGAGCTGGTCACGATTGTGATCATCGGCGGCATCGGCTCTCTGCACGGCGCAGTGCTCGGCGCGGCCTTCATCATCATGCTGCCGCAGGGGATATCGATCGCGAAAGGCTGGCTGCCGGATTCGGTGCCGCAGGCCGGGCTGCAGTCGGTGGTATTCGGGTTCATCTTGGTCGGCTTCATCATCTTCGAGCCCTACGGCCTTTACGGCCGCTGGCTGAAGATTCGCACCTACTTCGATGTGTTTCCGTTTTATCGGCGTGGTACCTTTCGCCGGCAGCGCAATTATCTGCGGTCGGAGCGGCTGCGGTGAGTTTCTTTGCGGTCGACAATCTCGGTGTGCGCTTCGGCGGCGTGGTTGCGGTCGATGGCGTAAGTTTCGAGGTGAAAGAAGGCGACGTCTATACGATCATCGGGCCGAACGGCGCCGGCAAGACCACGATCTTCAACCTGATCGGCTTGATCTATCAGCCGACCGCGGGCCGCATCCTGTTTCGAGAGCGCGAGTTGCGTGGGGCGCCGCACGACGTCGCACAACTCGGGATCGCGCGCACGTTTCAGAACATCGAGCTGTTCGAGCAGGCGACCGTGCTGCAAAACCTGCTGATCGGGCGCCACCGCCATCGCGTGACCAACCTGTTCGACGAACTTCTGTTCCGCCCAAGCGTGCGCCGCGCCGAGATCGCGCAACGCGAGGCGGTCGAACGCGTGATAGACCTTCTTGATCTTGCGCACTATCGCGACAGCCGCGTGGCCGGGCTGCCATACGGTATCCGCAAGGTTGTCGAACTGGCCCGTGCGCTGGCGACTGAGCCTCAACTCATTTTGCTCGATGAACCGTCGTCCGGCCTCAATCCGGAAGAGACCGACGACATGGCGTTCTGGATCGAGGACATCAGGGCGCTCGGCGTCACGATACTGATGGTCGAGCACGACATGAATCTGGTCTCGCGCGTCTCGACCCGCGTGCTGGCGTTGAACGAAGGCCGCGTGATCACCGAAGGCACGCCCGCCGAGGTGCAATCGCACCCGGCGGTGATCGAGGCGTATTTGGGAGGAGGACAATGACCTCACCCATCCTCGAACTCCTGAATGTGGAATCCAACTACGGTCCGGTGCAGGCGCTGCGCGGCGTGAGCCTTGCCGTGCCGGAGGGGCAGATCATCGCCGTGCT
>JBBWZU010000802.1:0-2952 GCA_039649225.1 Hyphomicrobiales bacterium
GTCTTCACCCTCACGCTCGCGCTCGGCAAGGCCGGCGACCGGCTCTGGCGCCGCGTCGGCCGCGAGCCCTCGGGCTCACCGTTCAACTCGATCGTGCAGCTCGAATTCGAGCGCGGCATTCCGCGCAACCCGTTCATCAATGCCGGCGCGATCGCGGTCACCGACCTGATCCTGTCCGGCCACCAGCCGCGCGAGGCGCTCGGCGAAATCCTGCGCTTCGTGCGCTTCCTGGCCGACGATCCCGCGATCGCGATCGACGAGGCGGTCGCGGCCTCCGAGCAGCGCAGCGGATTTCGCAACGTGGCGCTCGCCAATTACATGAAATCGTTCGGCGTGCTCGACAATCCGGTCGACCTGACGCTCGGCGTCTATTTCCATCAATGCGCGATCGCGATGTCCTGCCGCCAGCTCGCGATGGCGGGGCGCTTTCTCGCCCATCTCGGGCACAATCCCTCGACCGGCCTTTCGGTGGTCAGCGCGGAGCGCTCGCGGCGCATCAACGCGCTGATGCTGACCTGCGGCCACTATGATGGATCGGGAGAGTTCGCGTATCGGGTAGGTTTGCCAGGAAAGAGCGGCGTCGGTGGCGGTATCCTGGCGATTGCGCCCGGTAAAGCTTCGATCGCGGTCTGGTCGCCGGGCCTCGATGCCTCGGGCAACTCGCATCTGGGACGGATCGCGCTCGAGGCGCTCACGAAACGAATGGGCTGGTCGATCTTCGGCGCATAGCAATTTCGCGCATCACAACGACGGCGTCGTTGCGCCTGTCGCGTTGTCGCAAGCGCGCGTCAGTTCTTGCGCGTGCGCTCGGCCTCGATCGCCTCTTCGTGATACCAGCTGCCGAACGCGACCGCCGGGGCGCGCGGCGCCGTCTGCGCGGCGGCGTCGGACTCATGCGAGGCGCTCACCGCAAAGCGTCCTCGCCGCGGGAAATCGTAGATTCTGGCCGACCCTTGATAATGAGAAGCCATTGTCTTTCTCCGTTCGCGCATCATGCGCGAGTCGGCTTAAGATAATCCCCTTGCCCGCCGATTGCTCACTCTGCCTGCGAAAAAGCCAGGGTTTGACTACAATATCAGCACACCGCTTCTTGCCGCATTGGATAGCATTGCTGCTGTAGCGAAATGCCTTGCTGCAGTGCGTGCGTAGGCTCGCCGGTGCGACATTCGCGCCGATTGGCATACGACATGCTTGCGACAGGTCAGCAGTTGACGGCGGAGCGCGCCGTTGGTTGCCGGGCACGGAACAGCGCTCGCTCATACCCTCGATTTTATCAGCTCAGAGGACCCGAATGACAAAGTATAGGCTGGAGTACATCTGGCTCGACGGCTACACGCCGGTGCCGAACCTGCGTGGCAAGACGCAGCTCAAGGACTTCGACGCATTCCCGACGCTCGAGCAGCTTCCGCTCTGGGGTTTCGACGGCTCATCGACCATGCAGGCCGAAGGACATTCCTCGGACTGCGTGCTCAAGCCGGTCGCGATCTATCCGGATGGCGCGCGCACCAACGGCGCGCTCGTGATGTGCGAAGTGATGATGCCGGATGGCGTCACCCCGCACGCCTCGAACAAGCGCGCGACCATCGTCGACGATGCAGGCGCCTGGTTCGGCTTCGAGCAGGAATACTTCTTCTACAAGGACGGCCGCCCGCTCGGCTTCCCGGACGCCGGCTATCCGGCGCCGCAGGGCCCCTACTACACCGGCGTCGGCTACAAGAATGTCGGCTCGGTCGCGCGCAAGATGGTCGAGGAGCATCTCGATCTCTGCCTTGCCGCCGGCATCAACCACGAGGGCATCAACGCGGAAGTCGCGAAGGGCCAGTGGGAATTCCAGATCTTCGGCAAGGGTTCCAAGACCGCGGCCGACCAGATGTGGATGGCGCGCTATTTGATGATGCGCCTGTGCGAGACGTACGAGGTCGACATCGAGTGGCACTGCAAGCCGCTCGGCGACACCGACTGGAACGGCTCGGGCATGCACTGCAACTTCTCGACCGAGTACATGCGCACCGTCGGCGGCAAGGACTACTTCGAGGCGCTGATGAAGCAGTTCGAAGCGAACCTGGAAGCGCACATCGCGGTTTACGGTCCGGACAACGACAAGCGCCTGACCGGCAAGCACGAGACCGCGCCGTGGAACAAGTTCAGCTATGGCATTGCTGACCGCGGCGCCTCGATCCGCGTGCCGCACTCCTTCGTCAACAACGGCTACAAGGGCTATCTGGAAGACCGCCGCCCGAACTCGATGGGCGATCCCTACCAGATCGCCTCGCAGGTGCTGAAGACAATTTTGGAAGTCCCGACCGCCAAGAAGGCGGCCGCGGCCTAAACCGTCTGCTCTGACGTCACGCTTTCACGGCGCAGGCTTTAAGCCTGCGCCGTGATGCGTTTTGAGAGGGGCCCGATAAAATTACCGCACCAACTCGGCCCGGCGCGAGAATCCTCGATGGCACGGCGTGATTCGTGCAGCGCCAAGTCCGCCTGCCTCATCCGCAAGGCCGTACTTTCACAGATTCCCTGTGGTCACAGAGCACCCTAAACTGTTGTATCCCCGCCACAGCGCGTGGCTTTCCTTTGTGACAACGGTATAAACGCACATTAAGGCAGCAAATGTCGATTCTTTGGGCTCCCGAAATTCGTTAAGCATGTTGAATATCCCAGGTAGTGGTTTGGCGAGTTGGGTGTGAGCCGGATCACTTGGGGTTCGCTGTAGCCACGACAACGGCGTTTTGGCCACTTACCGCGCGGGCGGGGGATGAAATGACAATCAAAACCACTATCGCAGCATCATTGACCGCAGTCGCGCTCATGGCGTCGTCGGCGTTCGCGGCGGATATCGTCACCAAGGCGCCGAAAAAGGCTCCGGAGCCGACGTCGTGCTTCGACGTCGCGTTCGGCGGTGGATTGCAGAGCGACTACAATTTCCGCGGCATCTCGCAGAGCGACAAGGGC
>JBBWZU010000657.1:0-6073 GCA_039649225.1 Hyphomicrobiales bacterium
AAAAAGATCATGTCGTCGCGGCTTTGGCCGCTCTGGCGCAGGACAACCGCCTCGATGTCTTCCGCCTCTTGGTGAAGGCCGGACCTGAAGGTCTTGCGGCCGGTCAGGTCGCCAAGGCGCTCGGCATTCCGCCCAACACGCTCACCTTTCATTTCGATCGCTTGCGTCAGGCCGGGCTGATTGCCGTGCGGCGCGAGAGCCGCTCGATGATCTACACGGCGCAGTTCGAGACCATGCATGGGCTCGTCGGCTTCCTGACCGAGAATTGCTGCGCGGGCGTCGTCGATGAATGCGGCCCGAGCTGCGCCACGCCCGCTTCAACGTCCAAGACACAGAGCAAGACACAGAGCAAGGCAGGAGCGAAGAAACATGAGCCCGCACGCTGATCTTCCGGTTGCTGTGGTTGGTGGTGGTCCGGTCGGGCTCGCGGCCGCTGCGCACTTGATTGCGCGTGGCTTGCCGGTGCGGCTGTACGAGTCCGGTGAATCCGTCGCCGCCAATGTGCGCGCGTGGGGACATGTGCGCCTGTTTTCGCCTTGGGGCTTCAACACCGACCCGGCCGCGGCGTCTCTTCTGCGCAGCCATGGTTGGCAAGCGCCGCCCGATGATGTGCTGCCGACCGGAGACGATTTGGTTGCGGCCTATCTGGAGCCGCTGTCGCAAACACCCGCGATGAAGCGGGTGATCGAGACCGGAACGAAGGTGCGGCACGTCTCGCGCCAAGGCATCGACAAGGTCGTGACGCGCGGACGCGGCGATCATCCCTTCGCGCTGACGATCGAAGGCCACAACGGAAAAGCCCGCATCGATCTTGCCCGCGCGGTCATCGACGCGTCGGGAACATGGCAAAACCCGAGCCCGCTTGGTGCGGCCGGCACGCCGGCCATTGGTGAAGCCGCCGCACGTCACCGCATCGCCTATGGCATTCCCGACGTGCTGCGCGCGGAACGCGCCACTTACGCCGGCAAGCGCGTGCTGGTGATCGGGGGAGGGCACTCGGCGGCGAACGCGCTGCTTGATCTTGCGCGTCTTGCTGAAAGCGATGCGGGCGTGGAGCTCACCTGGGCCGTCCGCGGCACCAATTTCACGCGTATTTTCGGCGGCGGCGCGGACGACAGGCTGCCGGCGCGCGGGCAGCTCGGTACTGACCTGAAGCATCTGGTGGAAAGCCGACGCCTCGATCTGGTGATGAGCTTTTCCGCCGCGCGCATCGATGAAAGTTCCGCGGGCGTAACGGCCACGGCAGGCGACGGCAGAGCCATCGGCCCGTTCGACCGCATCATCGTCGCAGCCGGCCTGCGGCCGGATCTGCACATGACGCGCGAGCTGCGGCTCGACCTCGATCCCTGGCTTGAATGCCCGCGCGCGCTCGGGCCCCTGATCGATCCCAATCTGCATTCGTGCGGCTCGGTCAGGCCGCACGGGCACAAGGTGCTGGCGCACCATGAACCGGATTACTTTTCCGTCGGCATCAAGAGCTACGGGCGCGCGCCGACGTTTCTGATGGCGACCGGCTATGAACAAGTGCGGTCCGTCGTCGCGCATCTGGCAGGCGATCATCCAGCCGCCGACCAGGTGCAATTGATCCTTCCCGAGACCGGCGTCTGCTCGACAAGCTATCTCAAGGAACTGGCTGCGGAGAACGCGAAGAGAGGATGCTGCGGCGGTCCGGCGCTGTCCGATGCCACGGCCTGTTGCGCGGAGGATGAAGCCGCGAAGGTCAGTGGCGCATCCGGTTGCGGCTGCGGATCGGCACCGGAGGTCGAAAGCCGGAAGACCGCATCCTGCTGCGTTGCGGCCTAGAGCCCGCCGCGCATGGCCACAGTCGAGGCGTCGAACACCGTAGCTCTGCCCGACCGCCGCGCCGTCGTGACGGCGCTCGGCGTCACGCAAATTCTCGCCTGGGGCTCGACCTTCTATCTGCTCGGCGTGCTCGCCAATCCCATCGCCCGCGACACCGGTTGGGGTTACGAATGGGTGATGGCCGGCGTATCGGCCGGCCTGCTGGTCGCCGGCATGGTCTCGCCGCGCGTCGGCCGCGCGATTGGCGAACGGGGAGGGCGGCCGGTCCTTGCGGCGAGCGCCATGCTGCTTGCAATCGGTCTCGCGCTGCTCGGCTCGTCGCAAAATGTGCCCTGGTATCTCGCAGCGTGGATCATCGTCGGCGCCGGCATGGGCGCCGGGCTCTATGACGCCGCGTTCTCCGCGCTCGGCAGCATTTACGGCAAGGACGCGCGCAGCCCGATCACCTGGGTGACGCTCTTCGGTGGATTTGCCAGCACGGTCTGCTGGCCACTGAGCGCGTTTCTGGTTGAGCATTTCGGCTGGCGCGGCGCGTGCTTCGTCTATGCGGGCATCCAGCTCGGCTTCGCCCTGCCGGTTCATTTGCTCGTCCTGCCACGGCGCGCCATGGCGGCGGCAAGCAGCGAGAATCCGAGAGCCGTTCCGGATAACCGCCTGCATGCGCAAGAGCGCGCGATCTTTGCGACGCTGTCCATCGTGCTCACGCTCGGCGCCGCCATCCTGTCCATGATCGGCATGCATCTGCTGCCGTTGTTGCAGGCGCGCGGCCTCGATCTTGCCGCCGCCGTCGCGCTCGGCATGATCGTCGGGCCCTCCCAGGTCGGCGCGCGCGTGATCGAGATGCTGGGCGGCCGTCACTATCATCCGATCTGGACGATGGTCGCATCAACCGTGCTTGTCGCCATCGGGACGACGCTGCTCTATCTGAATTTTCCGATCTATGCCCTGACCATCATCCTCTATGGCGCCGGCAACGGCATCGGCTCGATCGCGCGGGGTACTTTGCCCTTGGCGCTGTTCGGCCCGCAGCGCTACCCGGTGCTGATGGGACGGCTGGCGCTTCCGATCTTGCTCTCGATGTCATTGTCGCCCCTCGTCGGTGCCTTCGTATTCAAGATGGCCGGCGCCGACGGAACGCTGGCGCTCCTTGCCGCGATCGCTTCCATCAATGTGCTGCTCGTCGCGGTGCTCTGGAGTTTGAACAGGCGGCGAAATGCGGCGCTTTGAGCTTCGCTGATCACGTGCACAGGCGCGCGAGCGGATGTCGCAAGAGCGCGTTGATGATGATGGGCGCGCCAATCGCACTCGACAGAACCCAGAAAGCCCATTGGGGAAGTTCCTTCCAGCAAAAACAGGGCGCGGATTGGAAGCTTCTGTCCCGCGTTTCAACCAAACTCTGAAGTGCGCAAAGCCGCTTTAAGCGACCGACGCTACCCCGAGGATCGTTACTTCGCCTTGCTCAGCCCACATAACAATGCTCAAACAAGCTTGCGGAGGTGGCGTGCCATCGCCGGTTTGCGTGAGGATCGGCTTTTTCAGAAAGGCAGTCTGCGGGGCCGCTTTCCGTGGATCATCGTAACCCGTCCAAGGCTGCCGTCTCACGCACTGTTTCAAAGTCGCCCCGCGCGTCTCAGTGGAGGTGCAGTTGCGAAGCCATGCTTGGCGCAATGATGCCGAGCCGGCCGACAAGAACCACGATGGCAATGCCGAGTCCGGCTTCGGCCGCCGCGTTCAGACGAATTCTTCGGATCAACCGCGCCTCCCGTGCCGGATCCGCCTGCGCTGATGCCAGATCGGGCGTAAGTTTCAGGCGATTAACGGCTGCGAACGCGAGCATGACGGCGAACAGCGTCAGCTTGGCCAGCAGCACACGTCCGTAATCGCCCGCAAACAGCGCATCGGCATCGCCAAGGATGAAGTAGGTGTTGAGCGCGCCGGTCACGACAAGCGTCGCAACGGCGATGAGTCCGAGGTTGGAAAATCGGTGCAGGACGCCTGAGAACGAGACTGGGTCGATCTTTTCGGTGGATCGAATCATCCATCGCATCAGCATCACGAGCGGGAGCAGTCCTCCCAGCCAAGCGGCTGCCGCGATCAGATGCAGAATGTCGGCGAGGAGATGGAGGTCGCCCGCGGTGCCCGGCGTGGCGGCACCGTGACCGGACCATGCAAGCGTCCCGACAAAACATGCGCTCGCCGCGATGGCGATGATGTTTCGGATCGGCGTTGCTCCAGCGGTTGAGCGCCAAAGCCCGGCGGCCAGAACGAATGCGAGCGCGAAGCGCAACTGCCATACGGTTCCGAACTGCGTTTGCGTCAGAAGCGTCCAGGCGGTCTCCCCAAATGCATCGAGGAACGATGTGTCGCCGATCCGCGCGGCGAGAAGCCCGAGCCATGCCGCTCCTGAAATCGTCGCGACAGCGAGGTTGATCGCCAGCAGGTCGCGCAATCGGGCACGCATTCGCCCAGGAAGCGTGGCGGAGGCACAACCGAGCGCCGGCTCCGCCACGAAGACGCGAAAGAACACCGCGCCCGAGACCAGCACGGTGGCAAGCAGATGGACCGCCCGCACAAGTGCCAGGGCATCCAAGGGATCGCTCATCGGTTAGCGGCCGACCTGAAAGCTGAAGTTCCCCTCCGTGGTGTGGGTGTCGACCGACAACACTTTCCAGATCACCTTGTAGGACCCCGGCGGCAGGGTTTTGAGCCCGACGCGAAGCACATTGCCGCTGCCGCGCTCGACTTGCGGCTTTCCGGCATCGACACGCTCTCCGCTGGCGTTCTCCACGCGGATCGTACTGAAAGCAGGTTCCAGCTTTTCGGTGAATGTCAGCGACACCGCCCGCGGCGCTGATCCGACAGTGCCGCCCACCGGCGGGTTTGCGCGATCGAGCATCGCATGAGCGTGCGCGACCGCCGGCGAGGAAAGGGCGAGCAGCGCGAGGAGCATCGTGCGTGTGATCATCGGCCCAGACCTCCCGGCATGGTCGAGCTGGCAAAGATCGGTCTGCCGATCGAGTTCGGGAAGATATCGTCGAGATAGAAGTGCAGTTGCATCATGCCGCCGACGCCGGTTCCGCTCTGCCGGTTGATCGGAATGATCGCCTCGGCCGCGATCTGGAATTTGTTGCCGGCCCAGATCAAGCCGGGATTGATCGTGCCCGTGGTCACGGTGCCGGAGGTGATCGTGTTGGCGACCGGGGTCTGCAGCGCGACCTCGACGATCGGGATCAGCCGGTTGAAGAAATCCGGAAGCCCAAGATCGACGATGTTCGATTTGAGATAGGGCATGCTGTATTGCAGCGTGCCGCCCCACTGCAGCACCTCGGGATGATACTCGATATCGGCGACGGCAAGGCCGCTGTCGGGATCGATATCGATGCTGTTGATTGTCTGGCGGCTGCCCGGAATGGCATAGCCGACCTGGCCGGTGACCGCGAAGGCGCGCAGCCAGCCGGCGGCCTGGGGCAGATCGCCGAAGCCTTTGCCGAAGAACAGCGTCGGCGTGTAGACGTTGAAGCGCTCCGCGCCGACGCCTTGCGCGCCGGTCCCGCCCCATTCGATGTTGAGCGCCGCCGACATGACGAATTCGTGCTCCGGCACCGTCAGGAATTGCCACTTGAACGAGGTCTCGACGTTCTGAAACCCGCTGGCATTTGGTCCGCCGGGCGGGCGCAGGTGCGTCCAGGCGCTCCCGATCGACACGCCGAAGCTTTCGGTGATGCGCTTGGAGAACTCGGCGGAAATGTCGGTCTGGCGCGCCGACGGATCGTCGCCATTCCGGAACATCGAGACGGTGGGCAGCGAAAGTTCGTCGGCGACGCAAGGGTCGTCGACGTTGAGGGTCGCAGGCATGAAGCGGGCGCCGACGAAACAATGCGCCGACGCAGCGGCAGGCAGCAGCATGAGGGCCAAGGCCGCGGGCGCGGCATGGCGCAGCAAAAAGCGGGACATTGTGGTTTCCTCTCGGGGCATGAGTGCGAACGACCGGCAAAAGCCGGCATGCATCACGCCGCGAGGGGAGGCCCGCGCGGTTGGGCGACCGGATTATCGAACGGGGCCGAAACCAGCCATTCCGGACGATGCCAACGCACGACTTCGCCGGCGGCGCTTACGAGGTCGAGCGAAATGCCAAGCGGCGGAACGGCGGCGGCATGGACGCCTCCCGCGCACAAGATGCAATGCGCCGCGCAACTGAAGTGTTCGTCGGGAGCATTGGACGGCGCCGGTGCCACACCCTCGTGCGTCAGGCAAATGACAGCGTCAGCCG
>JBBWZU010000831.1:0-5436 GCA_039649225.1 Hyphomicrobiales bacterium
TGCTGGCAAATCTGCCGCGCGACATTTCCGTTACAGTGATCGGGCTCGGCTCGAACCTGATCGTGCGCGACGGCGGTGTCGAAGGCGTGGTGATCCGGCTCGGCCGCGGCTTCAATCAGATCAAGGCCGAGGAGGAGCACCGCGTGCGCGCCGGAACGGCCGCGCCGGATCAGCGTGTCGCCAAGGCGAGCCTCGACGCGGGCATTGCGGGTCTGGCGTTCCTGCGCGGCATTCCGGGGGCGATCGGCGGCGCGCTGCGCATGAACGGCGGCGCATATGGCCGTGAGACCAAGGATATCCTGATCGAAGCGCGCGGCGTCGATCGCGCCGGCAACGCCCGCGTCTATCCCAACGCCGCGATGGGCTTCACGTATCGGCACTGCGACGTGCCGGACGACGTCGTGTTCACCGAGGCGCTGTTTCAGGGCGAGCCCGGCGACCCGGCGCTCATCGCGGCCGAGATGGATAAGATCACGCAGGCGCGCGAGACGACGCAGCCGGTGAAAAGCCGCACCGGCGGTTCGACCTTCAAGAACCCCGATGGTTACAAGGCCTGGCAACTCATCGATGCGGCAGGCTGTCGCGGCCTGATCGTCGGTGGTGCGCAGGTGGCGCATCTGCACTGCAATTTCCTCATCAATATCGGCGACGCAACGGCGGCCGATATCGAGGCGCTGGGCGAAGAGGTGAGGCGGCGCGTGAAGGAGCATTCGGGGGTGATGCTCGAATGGGAGATTAAACGCATCGGCGTTCCGCTGGCCGCGTAAACGCCGCGGTCACATCTCCGGCGCCGGTCCGGAATAGCGGGCGCGCGGCCGGATCAGTTTTTCGTCCGCCTGCTGCTCCAGCGCATGCGCGATCCAGCCGGCGGTGCGGCCGATGGCAAAAAGCGCGAGCGCGCTGCCCGATTTGAGGCGAAGCGCGCGGCGCAGCGAGACCAGCGCAAAATCGACATTCGCCAGCTTGCCGCCGATCGCATCCATGGCCTCGCGCAGGGCCTCGCGCGTCGCGTCGGGCGGCAACAAGGCGAGCAGCGCCGCCGCGCGCGGGTCGCCATCGCGATAGAGCGGATGGCCGAAGCCGGGCAGGATGTCGCCGCGCCGCAGCCGCTCCTGCACCAGCCCTGCGGCGTTGCCGAAACGCTCCGTCTCCTCGAACAGGATTTCGACGAGGCTGGTCGTGCCGCCATGCCGTGGGCCCGACAGCGCACTCAGCCCGGCCGATACGCAAGCCGCCAGCGAAGCCCCCGTCGAGGCGACGACGCGCACCGCAAAGGCCGACGCGTTGAGCTCGTGGTCGGCGCAGAGCACGAGTGCGGCTCGGATCAGTTCCGCGGCGCGCTCATCCAGGCCCCAGGCCTGCGCGATATGCCGATGGAGCGGCGCCTCGTCCGGAACCGTTCCGGTTGCGGCGGCCGCCATCAGGCGCAGCAGCATCGCGGCATCGTGCCAAAGTCGCCGATGGTCGCGCTGCCACGTCATCGCCGTGCCGGCGAGCGGCAGCACGGCAAGACAACGGTCGATCGGGAACGTGTCGGTCAGGGATTCGATCAGCCGGACGATGGGTTGGGGCGGCCGCGGCGCGGCGGCGCGGAACGGATCGATGGCGCAATCCCACAGCAGGCGCGCCGTGTCCTCCAGCGTCGCCCGCGCGGCGAGCCGCGCCGCATCGCGCCCGCGGAAGAACAGCCGGCCGTCCGCGATCAGCGTGATGCCCGAGGACAACGCCGGCAAACCCCAATCGAGCGCAGCGGCCGCAATGTCCGAGGCCTTGCGGCCGCGCACTTTGTTGTGAGCGAGCCGGTCGATGTCGTCGGCGCTGTAGAGGCGGCGGCGCGGATCACTCGGGTCGGCATGCGTGTGAACGAAGCCGCGGCTGACATAGGCGTAGAGCGTCGCGCGACTGACGCTGAGACGCGTGGCGGCGGATTCGGCGGTGATGAGACGCGATTCGGGCATGGCCTGCTGCATAGCATGGATTACATATTGATTGTATTTATCAATATTGACGACTTATCAATCCGGCGCAATGTCGTTGGCGAAGCGCGTAAACCCTGAGAGGTGCCCCCATGAATCCAGGCCTGGATGACGTCGTTGCCGCCGAAACCGTGCTGAGCCATGTCGATGGCGCCGGAGGACGGCTGATCGTGCGCGGGTTCGAGCTCGAAGAGATCGCGGACCGCAGTTTCGAGGCGGTCGTCGCGCTGCTGTGGAACGGGCTGACGCCGCATCCCGCGACCGAGGAGGCGGTGCGGATCGCGCTTGGCGCGGCGCGGCCCGCGGCCTTTGCGGCGGTCGGACCGCTCCTGCCGGCGACCGATCGGCTGTCGCCGATCGAGGCGCTGCGGCTGCTGCTGTCCGCGCTTGCGGATGCCGACACCACGCCGCATCACGTCATGGCGATCGCCGCCGTGCCGGTCTTCGTGGCCGCAATTGCGCGCCGGCGGCAGGGTCATGCCCCGATCGCACCCGACGCCGCGCTCCGTCATGCGCAAGACTTCCTGCGCATGCTGCATGGAGAGAATGCATCGGCTGCGCATGTGCGTGCGCTCGAAACTTATCTTGTCACCGTTGCGGATCACGGGCTCAACGCTTCCACTTTCGCGGCGCGCGTCATCGCCTCGACGCGCGCCGGACTCTTTTCGGCGGTCGTCGGCGCGCTATGCGCGTTCAAGGGGCCGCTGCATGGCGGCGCGCCGGGACCCGTGCTCGATATGCTCGATGCGATCGGTAGCTTCGACAACATTCGCCCCTGGCTCGCCGACGCGCTGGCGCGTGACGAGCGTCTGATGGGATTCGGCCATCGGGTGTATCGCGTGCGCGATCCGCGCGCCGATGTGCTGAAAGCAACCGCCTCTGCGCTGCGCGGTGGCGAGAACCGGATCCGCTTTGCCGAAGCCGTGGAGGCGCAAGCGCTGGAACTGCTGGCGCAGCACCGGCCGGGGCGCAAGCTCGACACCAATGTCGAGTTCTACACGGCGTTGGTGCTGGAGGCGCTCGCCATCCCGCGTGACAGTTTTACCAACGTCTTTGCGATCGGCCGCGTCGCCGGGTGGAGCGCGCATGTGCTCGAGCAGGAGAGAATCGACCGTCTGATCCGCCCGCAGTCGCGTTACATCGGTCCGGAACCGCGCCATCCCGTGGCGGCGTAAGTGCCGCGCAAGAGAACAAAACGGAATCGGATTGGAGCTGGCAGATCAGACGTAGCGGAAATAGGTAGCGTAAATCGCGCAAATCAGATTCTTTGCCTCTTGGTGATTCCGTCATCGTATCAAAGAGGCATTCGGGGCGTATGCCGTCAGCCAAGCATGTCGCTGTCCTCATGGGAGGCTGGTCGGCCGAACGGGAGGTCAGCCTGCGTTCGGGCCGTGCCTGTGCCGAGGCGCTGGAGAAGCAAGGTTACCGGGTCACCAAGATCGACGTCGGCCGCGATATCGCGTCGGTGTTGCAGACCTTGCGGCCCGATGCGGCGCTCAACGTGCTGCATGGCCGCCCCGGAGAGGACGGAACACTGCAGGGCATTCTGGAAATCGCCGGCATCCCCTACAGCCACTCCGGTGTGCTCGCCTCCGCCATGGCCATGCGGAAGGACCTTGCCAAAACCGTCTTCCGCGCCGCCGGCATTCCGACACCCGGCGGCACACTGGTCACGCGGGTCGCCGCCGGCAGGGAGCACGTGTTGGAGCGGCCCTATGTGCTCAAGCCCGTCAGCGAGGGTTCCAGCGTCGGGGTGTTCATCGTCACCCGGCAGCACGAGCATCCGCCGCAGGAACTGACCCGGGCGGACTGGGAATTTGGCGAGGTGCTGCTGGCCGAGCCGTTCATCCGGGGCAAGGAACTGACCTGCGCCGTGATGGGAGATGAGGCGCTGGGTGTCATCGAGATCGTGCCCACGGCAGACTTCTACGATTATGAGGCCAAATACGCGCCCGGGGGCTCTACCCACATCCTGCCGGCGGAAATTTCACCATTTGTTTACCAAGAGGTCCGAAGACTGTCGCTAGCGGCTCATCGTGCCCTCGGATGCCGGGGGGTCAGCCGCGCCGACTTTCGCTGGGATGACATGGTTGAAGAGGCTGGAGGTCTCGTCTGTCTCGAAATCAACACGCAACCCGGCATGACCGAAACCTCGTTGGTGCCGGAACTTGCGGCGCATGCAGGGATTCCTTTTGTTGAGCTGGTGCAATGGATGATCGAGGACGCCTCGCTCAATCGGTAACGCGGCCCTTGAGGTTGCGCAGCCGGCCTGCGGCCGCCAGCCGCGGCTGGTTCAGCCGTACCTCGCGCCGTCTGACGCTGCCGCTCGCGCATCTGCACCTGCCGCGTTTTGCCGGCGTCTGGCTCTTCCTGTCATTCGTCCTCGCCGCTGGCGCCTACGGCGCCCTGAAGGGTGGCCACATTGCGGAAATCACCGTCGCCATCAAGGACGCGGCCGACTCTGCCGCCAATGCGGCCGGCATGCGCATCGCGACCGTATCGCTGTCGGGTCAGCGCCAGGTCGGCCGCGAAGAGATCTTCGCGGCGGCCGGGGTGACCGACCATTCCTCGCTGCTGTTCCTCGACGTCGGCGACGCGCGCGCCAGGCTGGAGGCGATCCCGTGGGTCGCCGAAGCGACGGTGCGCAAGTTCTATCCGGACCGCCTCCAAATCACGATCACCGAGCGCGAGCCGTTCGCGCTGTGGCAGATGAACGGCAAGGTCCAGGTCATCGCGGCCGACGGCACGGTGCTGTCGAGCCGGATCGAGCCGCGGCTTGCGTCTCTGCCGTTCGTGGTTGGCCCGGGTGCCGCGGTCGCGGCACGCGGTTTCCTCGCCGTTCTGGATGCTTATCCGGCCATCCGGGACCAGGTGCGCGCTTCGATCTT
The DNA here is from genome assembly GCA_039649225.1 of Hyphomicrobiales bacterium. Classification (GTDB taxonomy): domain Bacteria; phylum Pseudomonadota; class Alphaproteobacteria; order Rhizobiales; family Xanthobacteraceae; genus PALSA-894. The sequence continues at coordinate 4,865 of JBBWZU010000831.1, forward strand.
TGTCGCGGAGCGGCGCTGGAACCTGCGGCTGAAGAGCGGCCTCGATGTGCGTCTGCCCGACGCGAATGTTGAAGCCGCCCTCGACACGCTGGCGCGACTTGATCGCGAGAAGGCATTGCTGACCCGCGATATCACGGCGGTCGATCTGCGCCTGGCCGACCGCGTGACGGTGCGGGTCTCGGACGCGGTCGCGCAGGCGCGCGAGGAAGCGATCAAGAAGACGACGAAGAAGAAAGGCAGCGACGCGTGAGTGATCTTGCGCACGGCATTGCCCCCAAGATGAAGCCGATCTCGCGCCGGCGCTCAGCGATCGTGTGCGGGCTCGACATCGGGACAAGCAAAATCGTCTGCGTGGTGGCGCGCCTCAAGCCGCGCCCGCCGCAGGACGTGCTGCCGCGCCGCACCCATGCGATCGAAGTGCTCGGCATCGGGCATACGCAGGCGCAGGGCATGAAATCCGGCGCGGTGGTCGATATCGGCGCGGCGGAAGAAATGCTGCGCCACGCGGTCGACCAGGCCGAGCGCGCGGCCGGTGTGCATCTGGACTCCGTCGTGCTGCCGATCACCGCCGG
>JBBWZU010000836.1:0-2563 GCA_039649225.1 Hyphomicrobiales bacterium
ATTTCACGATACGCAGATGGGTTTGGCGCTTCGTCGTCGCATCATTGCTCTTTCCCGGCCTCGTGCCAATTGCGAGATCGAGGTTCGAAAGATAGGGATCGGGACGCTCGGGGGCGTCCGCTTCCCAGAAGATATTGAACTGACCTCCAGGCACGGAGCGTGCCAGTCGCGGAGTCAGGAAACAGTGATTGTTATCGGGATCGACCCAAATTGGTCCCTGCGGGGAATCGTAGCGATGATTTGCCGCGGCGCGCCGCACTGCGCCGACGTCCGCCGAACCCGCGCGGCGGATGGCGCGGGCCAGCAGCATGACGCAGACGTAAGTTGACTGCCCATCGACGGACGGGTTGCTGTCGGCGCCGTAACGGGCTTTCCACCGGGCAACGAACGCGCGGTTTTCGGGCCGCTCGATGCTCTCGAAATAAGCCGACGACGTGATGCATCCGACGGAGGCGGCTGATCCGATCAGCTTGAGCTCCGGTTCGCACAGGCTGCAACTGAGCATCGGAATCGAAAGACCGGCGCGCGTCGTCGCCGCATGGAGCGCGCGCATGAAGGCGTAGCTGGATTCTCCGACCAGCGTGTTGAACACGACCGGCGGCCTTCGATCGATGATCTCCTTGACGATGTGGTCCACGCTGGTCTCGCCGAGCTCCAGCAAACGTTCGGCGAGAATGCGACCGCCCGCGCTGGTCACGATCTCGCGAATGACGCGGTTCATTTCCCAGGTCCACACATAGTTCGACCCGATGCAGAACACGTCGCCGGAGATGTGATCCAGCATATGCCGTACCAGCGGCACGACGTGCTGGTTGGGTGCGGCCCCGACATAGATGACATTGTCGCTGCTTTCGAACCCTTCGTATCGTGCCGGATGCCAGAGCAAACGCTCGGTGCGTTCGACGATGGGAATAACCTGCTTGCGCGATGCCGACGTATAGCAGCCGACGATATGGTGGACTTGTGCTTCGCGGATGAGATCGTCGCAGGCCGTGTGATAGGCGGCGACCACGCCGCCGGGATCGCGCAGGTACGGCGTAAACGTGAAATCGAACGCGTCGCTTTGATTGACCTCGTCGACGGCCATCAACGCGCTTTTCCGCATTTCTCCCGCCATCATGGCGTAAGGGCCCGTGCGGGAGAATACGAGACCGAGAGGGATGGACGGCTTGGTCATCAGCGAAAGCCTGAGACGTTGCGGGACGAATTATCTCATAGCCACACTGTCGATCGGTTGCCTGATATCGTCAATCGGCGTTGCGCGCCATTTGTGCGGCACGGCTAAAAAACGTGCCGGCCTTCGATTGACAAGACAGTCGGCACTAAGACACACTTCCTCGGTACGCAAATACGCGCATGACGAAATAGTCGTTGCCCAGCCGATGACGTCTGGGTGAAGACCCGCAAAGTTTCGTTCTGCAAACTAGACTTAACGCGACCACTCACTTACGCGGCCACTCATAGTCACGGCATGGATGCCATTCGCGGCCTTCTCGGGCCACGGGTGGCTTTTTTTGTTTGCGGGCTTCTTATTGTGTTCCGGGATGCGACAAATGGGGGAAGCATGGTCGTCCGCCTTCCGACGTTGCAGCAGATCGAAAGGCTCGGATCGGAGTTCGGTCTCGTCCTCACGGCTGACGAAGTTGCCGCCTTTCAGCAGGCATTCAAGGGACCTCTCGCCTCCTACGGCCGGCTCGAAGAACTGGTCCCACCCGCGTTGGCGCCGGTCGCGCCGCGCTCGCCCGGATACCGGCCATCTGCTTCGGAAAATCCTTACGGCGCCTGGTACTGGAAGACGGAGATCAAGTCCGGAGCCGAGGGATTGCTGAGCGGCAAGAGGGTCGCGATCAAGGACAATATCTGCGTCGCCGGCGTTCCCATGATGAATGGCTCGGCGTTGCTTGAAGGGTATGTACCCGAGCTTGACGCCACCGTGGTGACGCGAATTCTCGAAGCCGGCGGCACCATTGCCGGCAAGGCGGCCTGCGAGGATCTCTGCTTCTCGGGCGCAAGCCATACCTGTGCGGGCGGCGTGATCCGCAACCCGCACAATCCGGCCCATAGCGCCGGCGGATCGTCGGGCGGCAGCGCCGCGCTGGTTGCGTCAGGCGAAGTGCCGATGGCGCTTGGCGGAGATCAGGGCGGATCGATCCGTACGCCCTCGAGCTGGTGCGGTGTTTATGGCTTGAAGCCGACCTGGGGCCTTGTGCCGACCACCGGCTCGATGCCGATCAGCTATTCCGTCGATCATTGCGGCCCGATGTGCGCGTCGGTCGAAGATGTCGCGCGCCTGCTGACGGTCATCGCCGGTCATGATGGCTGGGATACGCGAACGATCGCGGCGCGCACCGGCGACTATATGGGTGCGCTCGGCAAGCCCGCAAAGGGACTGCGCGTCGGCATCCTGCGCGAGGGGTTTGGCCATCCGGAAAGCGATGCCGCGGTCAATGACAAGGTGGGGCAAACCATTGCGGCGCTGCGCAAGGCCGGCGTCGAAAGCCAAGACGTTTCGGTGCCCTGGCATCTCGACGGACCGCACGTCTGGAGCGGCATCATCCTGGAG
>JBBWZU010000856.1:0-3205 GCA_039649225.1 Hyphomicrobiales bacterium
GGCACGCTCATCGGCGAGATCGGGCTGTTTACCCCGGACGGACTGCGCATCAGCACCGTGCGCTGCAAGAGCGACGTACAGGCCGCGCATATCGACTATGACCGGTTCCGGCAGCTCTATTTCCAGAACCCAGAATTCGGTTTCCGCCTTCTCCATTTGATCGTCGGACGCCTACGCGAGACGAATGAATTGCCGCGCACTTCGGCCGTGTTGTAGACAGGCCTCGTAGCCCGCGCAGCGCAATACGGGAGCAGCCCGCAGCGATCGGGACAGTTGGTGCTCTCGAGGTTCATCGCCACGAAGGAAGTTTGAGGTCAGTTTTGACGCAGTCCCCGCAACCGGACTATCCGATCAGGCTTGGCGCGGCTGAGCACTTCGCGCTGGCGCGCCGCCATCTTGGCGCTCTCGCCCTCGACCACGCGTCGATCTACGACACGTTGCCGATCAAGGAGGACGGCACGCTCGATAACGCGAAGTGGGCCGAGACGAAGGCCGCCGTTCGACCCGCGCTCGCGCTTTCGATCGACGTGTTCGTCCGTGGCGACACCGTGAGCGAAGCGGATTTTCGTGCGGCTTGCGGCGAGGACAGCTACGGCGCGCTCTGTGCCCTTGGGCTGCTGCGGCCAGACAACGCGGCGCCTGGCCGGCTCGTGAGCCCGGTGTGGGTCTATCAGGTGGACGGCTTCCTTATCGCGTCGGACCGGCTCGAAGACGCCGAAGGCAATGCGTTCGCGCAAACCGACGACGCAGTATTTCCCGCGTTCAATCATCTGACGAGGCGCTTTCTGCGCACCCTGCCGGATGCGCGCGGGGGCGACGCTCTCGACCTATGCGGCGGCTGCGGCATCGGCGCGCTGCATCTTGCGCGCACCGCGCGCGCCGCCGCCAGCGCCGATCTGACGCCGCGCGCCGCGTTCTTCACGCAGTTCAATGCCCGCCTGAATGGGGTCGCGATCGAGAGCCTGTGCGGCGACCTCTACGACCCCGCCGGCCCTCGCACCTTCGACCTCATCAGCGCGCATCCGCCGTTCATCGCGGCGGTCGGCGCGAAGCGCATGATCTTCCGCGACGCCGACGAGTTCGGCGAGTCGATCGCGCGCCGCATCGTCGAAGGCCTGCCGACGTGGCTGCGAGCGGGCGGCACGGGCATCGTCGTGTTCGCCGGCTGGGACGCCGCAAAGCCACTCGAATGGCGCGCGCGGGAGTGGCTCGGCGACTCCGCCGACCACTTCGACGTGGTGCTGGCCGAATACACCCGCACGCCGATCGAAAACGTCATCAACGACATCCGCAAGGTGCAGAAGGACGTCACCGAAGCCGACATCGCGGCGTTCGAGCAGAACCTGCGCGCCTGGGGCGCGCAGCGCCGCATCTATGGCGCGCTTGTCTTCCGCCGCGCGGAACGGCCCGCCCCGCCGGCGCCGCTGCGCCTGCAATTGTCCGACGAGGCCACCGGGCCCGTCCTGCAGCGCGCCGTCGACTGGCGCGCGGCGCGGCGGCGCGACGACTTTTCCGCATGCGTCGCCGCCGCGAAGCCGCGTCCTACGCCACATGTCCAGATGAACGCCCGGCACGTGGTCCGCGACGGCCGGCTCGTGCTGGAGGATTTTCTGTTCGAGATGGCCGAAGGCATCCTCGGACGGCTCAAGCCTGATCCCTGGGTCGTGCCTTGGCTCATGCAATTCGACGGAACACGGAGCGTCGGCGAGGTTTTTGCAGCCGCGCAGGCGGAGAAGGCCTCGCCGCGCGGTTTCGGGCTGACGGACTTCACCGATCTGGTCTCGATCATGCTCGAACGCGGGTTCCTCGAGGCCGATGCGCCGCGCGCGACTTGAGCCATCATCGCATTGACACCTTGGCCTATCGGCCTACATTAGCGCCGTTCCGAGGGGTGCCCTGTTCGGGCTGAGATCTCGCAGATCGCGAGGACCCTTTGAACCTGATCCGGGTCATGCCGGCGAAGGGACAGGAGCCGCTTATCCCTCCGACGCATGGAATCCGGGTTTCGCTTTCGTGTAGGGCGGAATAGCGCAAGCGTATTCCGCCGCGGCCGGATAATCGGCGCAATACGCTTCGCACTTGCGCCCTACGGAGGAATGCCATGAACAAGCCCGTTTCGCCCGCCGATCTCGTCACCCCGAAGGTCACCACCGGCGGAATCATCGGTTCCCGCAAGGTCTATTCGGCGCCCGACGCGGCACCGGACCTGCGCGTGCCGATGCGCGAGATCGTGCTCGATCCCTCCGCGGGCGAGCCGCCGGTTCCGGTCTACGACCCCTCCGGTCCCTACACCGATGACAATCTCGCCATCGACGTCGAGCGCGGCCTCAAGCGCGCCCGTGTCGAATGGATCCGCGAACGTGGCGGCATCGAGGAATACGAAGGTCGTCCGATCCAGCCGATCGACAACGGCAATGTTTCCGGCAAGCATCTCGCACGGGATTTTCCGAATACGCCCAAGCCGATGCGCGGCGTCGGCGATGCGCCGGTCACGCAATACGAGTTTGCCAAGCGCGGCATCATCACCAAGGAAATGATCTACGTCGCCGAGCGCGAGAATCTCGGCCGCAAACAGATGCTGGACGGCGCCGAGGCGAAGCTTGCCGACGGCGAGAGCTTCGGCGCGGCGGTGCCGGCGTTCGTGACGCCGGAATTCGTGCGCGACGAGATCGCGCGCGGACGCGCGATCATCCCGTGCAACATCAACCATGCGGAGTTGGAGCCGATGATCATCGGCCGCAACTTTTTGGTGAAGATCAACGCCAATATCGGCAACTCGGCGGTGTCGTCCTCGGTGGAAGAAGAGATCGAGAAGATGGTGTGGGCGATCCGCTGGGGCGCCGACACCGTGATGGACCTCTCGACCGGCCGCAACATCCACAACACGCGCGAATGGATCATCCGCAATTCGCCGGTGCCGATCGGCACCGTGCCGATCTACCAGGCGCTGGAGAAGGTCGACGGCGACCCGGTGAAGCTCGACTGGGAGTGCTACAAGGACACGCTGATCGAGCAATGCGAACAGGGCGTCGACTATTTCACCATCCACGCCGGCGTGCGCCTCGCCTATGTGCCGCTCACGGCGAACCGCGTCACCGGCATAGTTTCCCGAGGTGGGTCCATCATGGCCAAGTGGTGCTTGGCGCATCACAAGGAGAGTTTCCTCTACACGCACTTCGACGAGATCTGCGACCTGATGCGGAAG
>JBBWZU010000027.1:0-3533 GCA_039649225.1 Hyphomicrobiales bacterium
AAGGCGGCGGTCGTGGCCGAGATGATGACCAACGCCGACGGCCGCTGCGACCGACCGCTGCTCGATGGCGCGGACTTTGCCCATGGCGTCTACGAAATCATGTTCCATATCGGCGATTATTTCCGCCGTTCCGGCATCATGCTCCCCGATCCACCGTTCCTCGACCTCGTGCCGATCCGCTTCGGCGTTGCCGAGGACGCCCACTATCACGTGCCGCTGCTGGTTTCGCCTTACGCCTATTCGACCTATCGGGGCAGCTAGCGATGCGCGGAGAGATCCAGTTCCTGCGGCGCGGCGAGACGGTGAAACTTGCCGGGATATCGCCGACGCTGACCTTACTCGACTATCTGCGCCTGACCGAGCGGGCGACCGGCACCAAGGAAGGCTGCGCCGAGGGCGACTGCGGTGCCTGCACCGTCGTGTTGCGGCGCTTGCGTGGCGAGCGCCTCGTCTACGAACCCGTGAATGCCTGTATCCTGTTCGCCGCGCAGGCCGATGGCAGCGAAGTGATCACCGTGGAGGATCTCGCGCGCGATGATGCGCTGCATCCGGTGCAGCAGGCGATGGTCGACCAGCACGGCTCGCAATGCGGCTTCTGTACGCCCGGCTTTGTGATGGCGCTGTTCGCGCTCTATCACCGTGCCGATGGCAGGCCAGTCGACCGGCAACGGGTGAACGACTGGATCGCCGGCAATCTCTGCCGTTGCACCGGATACCGGCCGATCGTCGACGCGGCGCTCAGCGCCTGCGCGGCGCCGGCTCATGACGTGTTCTCGACCGAGGAGCCGGGCGTGCGGCGCGCCCTGACCGCACTGAGGGACGATCAAGACGTCTTTGTCGGCACCAAGGAGCGCTTCTTCGCGGCGCCCGCGACGCTGGCCTCGCTCGCCAAGCTCTATTACGCCAATCCGGACGCCACACTGGTCGCCGGCTCGACCGACGTCGGGCTCTGGGTCACCAAGCAGTTGCGCGATCTGCCCAAGGTGATCTGGCTCGGCCGGGTCAAAGGTCTCGACGAGATCGAGGACCGGCAGGACGCGGTCAGTTTCGGCGCCATGGTGACGCACGCCGAGGCGGCGCCGTATCTTGCGGCGCTCGACCCTGACCTCGGCGAATTGATGCGGCGCTTTGCCGGCACCCAGGTGCGCATGGCGGCGACCGTCTGCGGCAACATCGCGAACGGCTCACCGATCGGCGACCTGCCGCCGGCACTGATCGCGCTCGGCGCGACCTTGGCGCTGCAGCGCGGCGACCGTCCGCGCACGCTGCCGCTGGAGAATTTCTTTCTCGACTACGGCAAGCAGGACCGGGCGGCAGGCGAATTCGTCCGCATGGTCCGCGTTCCGAAGTTCGATCCGGACGAGCACTTCCGTTGCTACAAAATCTCCAAACGCTTCGACTCGGACATTTCCGCCGTGATGGGCGCGTTCAAGCTGCGCCTCGATGGCACCCGCATCGCGGGCGCGCGCGTCGCCTTCGGCGGGATGGCGACAATCCCGCGGCGGGCGCGCGTGACCGAGAAGGCGCTGATCGAAAAGCACCTCGACCGGCCGCAGGACTGGGATCGCGCGATGGCCGCGCTGGCACAGGATTTCGCGCCGATCGATGACGTGCGAGCGAGCGCCGCCTATCGGCTGGATGCGGCGCGTGCGCTGCTGCGCCGCGCTCTGACCGAGATCGGCGGAACGCCCACGCACCAGACGCGTATCGTCGGCATCAGGGAGGCTGCCAGTGTCGGCCCAGACTGATCCGCGATCGGAAGAGATGCGGCTGCGCGTCGTGCGCCGTTCGATGCGGCATGACTCCGCTCCAAAGCACGTCGCGGGCAGCGCCACCTTCATCGACGACATCCGCGAGCCCGAGGGGCTGCTGCACATCGCGGTCGGCGGCGCGCCGGTGGCGGCCGGGCAGTTGCTTGGGCTGGATCTCGATCCGGTGCGCGCCGCGCCCGGCGTGGTCGCGGTGCTGACCGCCGCGGATATTCCGGGCGTCAACGACGTCAGCGCCCTTGCGGGCGACGACCCGGTGTTCGTTTCGGGCAACATCGAGTTCCACGGTCAAGTCGTGTTCGCCGTGGTGGCGAAAACGCGCGACCAGGCGCGCCGCGCCGCGAAGCTTGCCAAGGTAGAGGCATCGACGGGACCGCATAGCGTGTCGGTCGATGATGCGCTTGGCGCCGAGACGCGCATCCTGCCGGATTATTCATTCGGCAAGAACGATTGCGCGGCCGCGCTGGCCAAGGCCGAAAAGCGCATCAAAGGCCGCCTGCGCATCGGTGGCCAGGAGCACTTCTATCTCGAAGGCCAGGTCTCGATTGCCATTCCGGGCGAAGACGGCGACATGCTGGTCTACTGCTCGACCCAGCATCCGAGCGAGGTGCAGCATCTCGTCGCCAAGGTTCTCAAGGTGCCCGACGTTGCCGTGACGGTCGAGGTGCGGCGCATGGGCGGCGCGTTCGGCGGCAAGGAGACGCAGGCCGCGCAATGGGCCGCGATCGCGGCGCTCGGCGCGCGCGTCACCGGCAGACCGTGCAAGATAAGGCTCGATCGCGACGACGACATGAGCCTGACCGGCAAGCGCCACGACTTTCTCGCCGATTACGAGATCGGGTTCGACGGGCAGGGCCGTATCACGGCGTTCGAAACCACGCTGGCCTCGCGCTGCGGCTATTCGGCCGACGTATCGGGCGCGATCAACGATCGCGCCATGTTCCACGCCGAGAACGCCTACTTTCTGCCCGCCGCCAAGATCACCACCAAGCGCATGAAGACCAATACGGTCTCCAACACGGCGTTCCGCGGCTTCGGCGGCCCGCAGGGCATGATGGTGGCCGAGCGCGCCATCGACGCAATTGCGTGGGGGCTCGGGCTCGATCCGCTCGACGTGCGCAAGCGCAATCTCTACGGCGAAGGCCGCGACATCACGCCTTACGGCATGAAGGTGGAAGATAATATCCTGGGCGCCCTGATCGGACGCTGCGAGGCGATCAGCGACTACCGCAGGCGGCGGCGCGAGATCGCGGCGTTCAATACCCAGAGCCCGGTGCTCAAGCGCGGCCTGGCGCTGACGCCGGTGAAGTTCGGCATCTCGTTCACCACCACCCACCTCAATCAGGCCGGCGCGCTGGTGCACGTCTATCAGGATGGCTCGATCCATCTGAACCATGGCGGCACCGAGATGGGGCAGGGGCTCTACGTCAAGGTGGCGCAGATCGTCGCGGAGGAATTCGGCGTCGATGCCGAGCATGTGAAGGTCACCCCGACCACCACCGCCAAGGTGCCGAACACCTCGGCGACGGCCGCCTCGTCCGGCACCGACATCAACGGCATGGCGGCGAAGAACGCCGCCGGCACCATCAAGGCACGGCTGACCGCCTTTGCGGCCGAGACCCATAACGTCCCACCTGACCAGGTCGAATTTCGCGACAACCGCGTGTTCGTCGGCAACCAGTCGATGACCTTCGCCGAGCTGGTCAAGAAGGCCTACTTCGCCCGCATCTCGCTCTCCTCGACCGGTTATTATCGCACCCCCAA
>JBBWZU010000037.1:0-4269 GCA_039649225.1 Hyphomicrobiales bacterium
TCTCTGGAGGGGAGGGAACCCCACCCGGCGCCGCTGGCGCGTCGCCACCCTTCCCCCTGCGGGGGAGGAAAAAGACGATCAAGCCACGCAGCTCTCGAAACCCTGCCGGATCTTATCCTCGGGCAGGTTGCGTCCGATGAACACCATGCGGCTCAGACGCGGCTCGTCGGCGCGCCAATCGCGCTGGTGATCGCCGTCCAGCATCATGTGCACGCCCTGGAACGCAAAGCGCTGCGGATCGTCCTTGAACGACAGAATGCCCTTGGAGCGCAGGATGTTCGGACCCTCGACCTGCACCAGCTGCTGCACCCACGGGAAGAACTTGTCGGGGTCGAGCGGCTTGTCGTTCGACAGCGAAATCGATTGCATCTCCTCGTCGTGATAGTGCTTCAACCCGCCGTGCGCGTGATCATGGCCGTGGTCATGCCCATGATGATCATGGTCGTCATGATCATGATCGTCGGCCTTGAGAAATTCCGGCTCGATATCGAGAATGCGCTCAAGATCGAACGCATTGCGTCCCAACACTTCGTTGAGCGGGATCTGCGCGCGCTGCGTGCGATGCAGCGTCGCATAGGGGTTGATGCCGCGGATGCGCGCCTCGATCTCGCGCAGCTCCTCCGGCGTCACCAGATCGGTCTTGTTGAGCAGGATCACGTCCGCAAAGGCGATCTGGTTCTTGGCCTCGGGCGCATCGCGCAACCGGTCGCGCAGCCACTTTGCGTCGGCGACCGTCACGACGGCGTCGAGCTTGGCCTTCTTGCCGACGTTCTCGTCGACGAAAAAAGTCTGCGCCACCGGCGCCGGGTCGGCCAACCCGGTCGTTTCCACGATGATGGCGTCGAACTTGCCTTTGCGGCGCATCAGCCCGTCGATGATGCGGATGAGGTCGCCGCGCACGGTGCAGCAGATGCACCCGTTGTTCATCTCGAACACTTCCTCGTCGGCGCCGACGATCAGGTCGTTGTCGATGCCGATTTCGCCGAACTCATTGACGATGACGGCGTATTTCTTGCCGTGCGGCTCGGACAGGATGCGGTTGAGCAGCGTCGTCTTGCCGGCGCCGAGATAGCCGGTCAGCACCGTGACGGGGATTTTTTCAACAGTTGCTTCGGACATTGGGGGCTCCGGGCGCCGGAACGGACGCTTGAGCCCGGAGATATAGGCATGAGAGCCGAGCGGCAACACCCCGCGGGGCACGCCAAAAAGACCCCGCCCCGGCGCTACACTCAAGCGCCGGGGCAAGGGTTGAGGCGCTCAGTACCACCTAAATCCTATGCCACGTCCGTCTTCGGGATGCTCACGACCACGCGCGCCGGCACCCCGGCCTCCTTGCTTTGCCGCGAGGCCTGGGCGGCGGCCCGGACCGCCTCCTGCCTCATGGGGTAGCGGCCCTGGACGGTGCCCGACCGGCTCACGCACCAGTCCCGGCCGTCATTCGCCACAAGGTATTCGACCTCCCGCATCATCCCCTCTTCCTGCTTAGTCAGGCGACCAAGCACGAAAGTCGGGCAACGTTCCGGGGGTGGTGATTTTATGGTTAACCGCTGGTTAACGGCGGTTTTCGATTTGTCGCGCGTCCGGAGCGGATGGACAACCTATTGAAAGCTCACATCTAGCTCGTCAGCGCCTCGGCAAGCTGCTTTACGTTGTGGCGCATCATGTCGATGTAGGTCGGCGCCGGACCTTTTTCGTCAGTCAGCGCATCGGAATAAAGCGTGCCGCCGATCCGCGCGCCGCTTTCCTCCGCTATGCGCTTGAGCAGGCGCTCGTCGGTGACGTTCTCCAGGAATACCGCCGGAATCTTCTGCGTTCTGATCTGGGTGATGATTTTGGCGACATCGCGCGCCGACACTTCGGATTCGGTCGAGACGCCCTGCGGCGCGATGAACGCGACCCCGTACGCCGCGCCGAAATAACCGAAGGCGTCATGTGTCGTGATGATCTTGCGCCGGTCGGCCGGGATCGCCCCCACGACGGCTCTCACCTGCACGTCGAGCGCTTCGAGCCTGGCAATATAGGCGGACGCATTGGCCTGATAGGTATTCTTGCCGGCCGGATCGGCCGCGACCAGCGCGTCGTAGATATTGCCGACATAGGTCTTCGCGTTCACCACCGACTGCCAGGCATGCGGGTCGGCTTCCGTGTGCCCACCCTCTTCCATCTTGCGTGGCTTGACGCCCTTGGTGGCGGTCACCATCGCGGCCTTGGTGCCGGAGGCTTTGACGAGGCGGGCCATCCAGCCCTCGAAGCCGAGGCCATTGACGAACACCAGTCTGGCGTCGCTGAGCGTTTTCGCATCGTTCGGCGTCGGCTGATACACATGCGCATCGCCATTCGGCCCGACCAGCGATTTCACCTCGACGCGGTCGCCGCCGACATTCTTTACCAGATCAGCGAGGATCGAGAAGGTCGCGACGACGTTCAGCTTGTCCTGCGCGAGCGCGGGCGACAGGTGCGCCGATATCAGCAGAACGGAGGCGAGAGCGAAACGGCGTGTGAGCATAACGCACTCCTAGGCTTCGAGGTGACGCCCCGGAAACATCTGGCGCACCAGCCCGCCGACCGGGCCGAACAGCACCGAACAGACATAGAGCACGCCGGCGACCAGAATGATCGCCGGGCCGGACGGCGCGCCGGTGTGGTACGAAAGCAAGAGTCCGACATAGCCGGAGATCGCGCCGCTCAACGCCGCGACCAAAATCATCGCCGTTATGTCGCGCGCCCAGAACCGCGCGATCACGGCCGGCAGCATCATGATGCCGACGGCGAGCAGCGTGCCGAGCGCGTGGAAGCCGCCGACGAGGTTCATCACCACCAGCGCCAGGAACGCGATGTGCACCGGCGCGCCGGCGCGGCTGACCGAGCGCAGGAACAAAGGATCGACGCATTCCAGCACCAGCGGCCGGTAGATGATCGCAAGCGCGATGAGCGAGATGGTCGTGATGCCGGCGATCAGCAGCAGCGTCGGATCGTCGAGCGCCAGCACGGTGCCGAACAGAAAGTGCAGCAGGTCGACATTGTTGCCCTTGAGCGACACGATGGTGACGCCGACCGCGAGCGATATCAGAAAAAAGGCCGCCAGCGAGGCGTCCTCTTTCAATTCGGTCGCACGCGCCACGAAGCCGGCGCCGAGCGCGATCACGAAGCCCGCAATGAGCCCGCCCGCCGTCATGGCGAACAGGCTGAGGCCCGACAGAAGAAATCCGATCGCGGCGCCGGGCAAAATTGCGTGCGCCATCGCGTCGCCGACCAGGCTCATGCGCCGCAACATCAGGAACACGCCGATCGGTCCCGCGCCCAATGCGAGCGCGAGCGCGCCGACCAGCGCACGACGCATGAAAGCGAACTCGACGAAAGGGGCGATGAGGTGGTCGTAGATCACGCCGCGCACTCGTGCGCGCTGTCGTCGAACGCCTCGCACATGCGCCGTGCTTTCAGCAGATTCTCCGCCGTCAGCACGTCCGTCGTCGGACCCCAGGCCACCGGCTCGCGCGCCAGCAGCAGCGCTTCGGGAAACATCGTCTTGACCAGTTCGAGGTCGTGCAGCGCCGCGATCACGGTGCGCTTCTCGCCATGCCAGCGCTGCACCAGCGCACACAGGTCGACGACCGTCTTGGTGTCGATCGCGTTGAACGGCTCATCGAGCACGATCACGCGCGCATCCTGCAACAGCAGACGCGCGAACAGCGCGCGCTGCATCTGTCCGCCCGAGAGCGTGCCGATCGGCCGCTCCTCGAAGCCCGAGAGACCGACCGCCATGATGGCGGCGCGCACCTTGTCGCGTTCGCGCCGGCCGATGCCGCCGAACAGCCCGGCCTCGCGCCAGAGCCCCATCGATACCAGGTCATAGAGGCTGATCGGGAAGGTGCGGTCGATTTCGGCCGCCTGCGGCAGATAGGCGATATCGCGCGCGCGCAGGCCGCACAGATCGATCCCGCCGGCAAGCGGCTTCACCATGCCGACGATGCCCTTGAACAGCGTCGACTTGCCGGCTCCGTTCGGGCCGACCACAGCGATCAGCGCGCCGGCCCGGATCTCGCCGTGCAGGTGATGCACCGCGGGATGGCGGTCATAGCCGAGCGTCAGGTTATTGAAGGCGAGCGCCGAACTCATCGCAGCCTCTCAAGCCATGGCCCAGAACACGGCGCCCCACAGCACCGCGATCAGCACCGCCACCGCGCCGAGCCGCTCCAGCGCCGAGAGGCGCAGGATCGACGGCGCGACCGTTGCGGGCGGGTGCACATGGCCCGGATGATGGTGGTGGTG
>JBBWZU010000048.1:0-4580 GCA_039649225.1 Hyphomicrobiales bacterium
CCGAGCGCGATGCCGCAAAACAGGATGTGCGCGGGCGGGAGTTTCAGGAAAGCCGACAGGGTCTTGTGCCAATTGGTCCAGGCTTCCTGCGCGCAGCTGTGCAGGCCGTGGGCGCGCGCCAGCAGCATGATGCTTTGGATGAAACCGCCGGCGTCCGACCACTGCGGCGGCCCCATCTGGCGATCGAGCGAGACGAACAGGCCGACCGGCGCATCGTAAAGCAGGTAGTTGCGCGAGAATTGCCGGTAGCGCGCCGGGCGGTCCTCGCGCGGGATGCCGATCGAGGCATAGAGCTGGCTGCCGACGCGCGCGCGGCGGGTGTAGTACGGCTCTTTCAGGTCGACAGGATAGACCGCATATTCGGCACCCTCCCCGTGTGGAAGCTCGGCGGCAAAGCGCGGACGCAACTGCTCCTTGAGCGCTTCGAGCCGTTCTCCGGCGAGCGCATGCACCAGCCACGGCTGGACGTTGCCGCCGGACGGCGCACGCGCTGCCTGTTGGAGAATGTCGCGCACGGTGGACAGAGGAACGGGATCGGGACGGAACGCCCGGCAGGAATAGCGGGTCGCAACAGCATCACGCACGTCCATGCAGGGAGCCCTCCGCGGCGTCCGCTATGGTGGAGCGCGAAGCGCCGCAAGGCAAACCTGGCGGATTTTGAGCCCTCATCCTGAGGTGCGAGCCCGAAGGGCGAGCCTCGAAGGACGAGGGCGCTTGCTCGGTGTCTGCGGCCATCCTTCGAGGGCCTCGCAGCACGAGGCCACCTCAGGATGAGGGCGGTGTTGATTGCGGCCCCGAAATCGCGCTCAATCTGCAAGCGGCGTCGCATATCCGGTGACGAGCTTGATGAGATCGGCCTGCCGCTTGGCGCCGGTCTTTTCGAACAGGCGGCCGACATGCCACCTGACTGTCGTGCCGGCGATGCCGAGCGCCGCGGCGACTTCCGGAACGCTGCCGAGCTCGACGATGGCCAGCAACACGCGCAGCTCGGTCGGCGTCAATTTGAACGCCGCAGCGATGACCTCGGGACGCGCGGAGGCCACCGGCGCCGTCTTGCGAATGAACAGGGCCGCCGCGGCCGTTAAACCGATCCCCGCGCGCCGCCGCGCGCCCGACGTCAGCGGCAATGCATGAGCAACGTAGCGCTCGCCTTCCGCTCCGGTCAGCGGCACGGCGATGGCCTTGGTGCCGAGCGCTTCGTCGCCCTGGCCGGCGGCCGCGAACACCTCGCGCAATGTCCGGTCGGCCTGCGCGTCGCGGGCGACCAGTTGCCCATTGACGGTCCGCAAAATATCGTCCGCGTCGAGAATGGCCTGCGCGGCGGCATTGACGTGAACGATGCGTCCACTCGCATCGACGAGGCACAGGCCGGCGCTGAGACCATCGAGCGTATCGGTGAGCGCCGCAGCCTCGGCGGCCTTGCGGCTGAACGTCCTGACGATGCGCGTCGCGCGACGCAGATGGGGGGCTAGCAGCCGTACGCGACGGCGCGCGTCATCATCGACAAAGCCGTCCCGCTCGTGGCGATAGACCCCGAACATCGTGATGCCGATCGCGGATTTGTCGATAACGGCGCTCACGAAATCGACGAGGCCCTGCGGCGCGGCCCACGTGCGGTAGGATTCCATCCGCGCCAGTTGATCGAAAGGCATGAGATCGCTGGTCGCGACCGGCTGTTCGGTCTCTCCAAGAAAATGTCGCATCAAGGCCGGGCATACTTGCGCAAACGGAACGCTCGGCGGCGGCACAATTCCGAACAGGCCCGGTATCCGGACCTGTTCGGAATTGTGGTCTTTCGCCAAGAGCACGGCGCCGGTGCCGCCGACATAGCGAGCAATCCTTGCGCAACCGCCGTCCCAACGGGACGGGTCGAACACGCTGTCGTAAACATAACTGATCAGATCATTCAGGCTTTCGCTATCGCGGCAATTGTCCGCTGCGGCGGGCAATTTCGAAACCGGTTGTGAACTCATTGCAAAAAGCCCCTGAATAACACCCGGTGAAATGCTTGTCGCTTTTTGGATAGGCCAGTTTGCGGATCGCCTTAAGGCAGTTCAATCAAGTTATATTATCAGGCTTTGAGATCGTCTCAGAACGTAACCCGCACTCGGCCCTTGGCGGTGCCGGTGCGGCTCTGGTCGGAGTTGGCGATACCTTCGCGCCGAACACCGACACGTTCCTGGCCGTGTCGTAGTCGAAGCTCGCCCCGGCCACCGTGCTGCCTTTGCCGGGAACCGCGAAGGACAGGTTCTGTCCGGTCAGCACGGTGTTGACCATCGTGTCGAAAACGCGCTGCTGCGCGATAAGGTTGCTCACAAAGATCGGGCCGCACATGGCTGTCAGTGCGCACCAGCTGGCTGGACACGACCATGATAGCCGAGATCGCCAGATAGACGATGACCTCCTCGGCGTAGCTGATCGACTGCTGCGGAAAGAAGTAGTGCGACAGGACTTGCCACAGCGCAAAGGCAAGCGCGGCAAGACCGGGCACGCCGACGAGCGTCCGCTCGACGCGATCCCACGTTTTCATCATCGGGTAGTTTTCCGGATATTCATTCGCCGGCGGAAAGATCGGCCGAAACCGCCGCGACCATCTCGGGCGAAATCTTCGACAGCTTCGCCACTTCGTCTTGATGGATCATCATGACCCGCCGGATTGCTTCGAGCTCGTCCGGCGACGGCTCGGCAATGCTGATGCCATGCGCCTGCACCAGCTCGCGGGCGCGAGACTGCGCTGCCGCCATATCGGCCCGATAGCTTGAAACATTCTCGCGCCAGAGCGCGGTGAAGACCTGCTGAAGGTCGGCGGGCAGCTTTTGCCAGAAAGCCAGACTGACGACCGGGATATATTCGCCGAGGAATTGATGGTCCTCGAAAGCATGGCGGATCCCCGATTCCCAGAATTGGCCGCTTGCCACCGTTTCAAATGACGTGATCAGTCCGTCGAACGTGCCTTGCGACAGGGCCAGCGGCACGTTCGGCAGCGGCGTCGTATTCGGGATCGCGCCCATGAATTGGGTTCGCCACGCCTGCCCTGCCCCGCCGTCATTGCGAATCTTGATACCCTTGAGGTCGCCATAGGAATTGAGTGGCTTGCTGGTGCTGAACCAGTTGAAGAATCCAAGATCGAGCCAGGAACCGATCACGTGCGAGCGCAGCTGCGCTTCGATCTGCCCGGCGAGCAACTGTCCTGACTTGCCGTCGGCCGCACGGTGCAACGTGTCGATCGCGCGCCCGTAAACGATGGGCAGTTGAAGGAAATCCGCATCGGGTACGATGCCGGTCAGCGACCAGCTTCCCGGCAGCGCCATCTCGATCTGGCCCTGCAGCAGCGCCTTGCCGACTTGCAGATCCGGAAAGAGTTGTCCGCTCTCGAACAGTTGCGTCTTGATCCGTCCATCCGCGGCGGTCTCGATCTTTTTCAGATAGTCCTTGATGACGATATTGCGCGCATGCGCCGGCGGAGTGTCTAGCGAGCAACGCAGGATCAATGGCTGATCGGCCGCAGTTGCCGCCGTGTGAACGGAGGGTGCTGCCACCACTGCGATTGCGGAAGCCACGAACGCGCGGCGGGACAGTCCTCGATCCATGTTTCTACTCCTTGCTTGTGTCACACTGATGCGTCTGGTACCGAGCCTGCGGACTGTTCGCGCCTTGCAATCCTAGGGGGCGGCGACCTGTTTCACCTCAATTCGATGTGATGCGGCATTTCCTCCGTAACGCGGCGTTTCCGCCACGCGGAGCAAACGACGGCATGAGCCGAGCGATTTCGACACAGTGTCGTGGCGTTTCGCGCCAGCTGAGGGCTTCTAGGGTGGCGCGCGCGGCCTCTTTCGAGGGCCGCAACCAGCGCCGTCCTCATCCTGACGAGCGCCCGCCGATCTCGGGTTTACCCGAGATCGGCACTATTGATTGCGCAAGTCGGCTAGATACCGGAGCATGGTCCGGCGGGATTGAATCGGCATCAATCCCGCTCATCCCCGCGAAAGCGGGGATCCAGGGCCAAGGAAAGAAAGATCTGGATTCCCGCGTGCGCGGGAATGAGCGGAACTTGCGCTAGTATTAGAACGTCACGCGCACTCCGCCCTTGGCGGTGCCGGTGCGGCTCTGGTCGGAGTTGACAATGCCTTCCACCGCACCGAACACTGACACGTTCCTGGTCGTGTAGTAGTCGAAGCTCGCCCCGGCCACCGCGCCAACCGTGCTGCCTTTGCCGGGGGCCGCGAAGGACAGGTTCTGTCCGATCAGCACGGTGTTGACCATCGTGTCGAAAAGGCGCTGCTGCGCGATCACGCCGCCATGCACGCTTGCTTTCAGCACATGGTCGCCGTCGAAAAAGTTTGTCGTCTTGGAAAGCTCGAGCTCGCCGCGCTCCTCGAAATTCTGCAGCGTGCGCGCGGCGACGCTCAAGTTCTGCGCCGAGCCGGTCTCCGCATAGCCGTCGACCATCGCGGCGAGGTAGCGCACGCGCGTCGTCGGCGTCAGCACAAGGCCGTTGCCGAGCTGGCTGCGCACGCCGTACGCCACCTCCGGATTGATGTACCAGCCGCGATAGCTCGCCGTCGCGCTGTCGAGCCCGC
>JBBWZU010000073.1:0-3913 GCA_039649225.1 Hyphomicrobiales bacterium
CTGGCAAGACAAGCGATGACCGGATTGGACGAGCGGCTGACCAGCGTGGCCGGCCAGTTCGGCGCCACGGCCGAAAGCTCAAGCGTGATGGCGCCAAGACCGCCCATGCAGATCTCGGCGATGCGCAGGCCGGCCGCGATACTGCCGCGAGATTTGGCGCCGCAGTCGATCAGCGTCTCGCCGCTGGCGCCGCGCGTCACGCCGACCTTGAGCTCGGCCGCGTCGGCGATCAGCCGCTCGACCAGCGCGGCGGCGCGTGCATTCACGCTGATATTTGCGCTCATCACATCCTCGCATGCGTCCGGGCGAGAATCATTTCAAGGCGTTGTTCGATCAAGGCGCGCGATTCGGCATGCCCCGTGGCGGTCGCACGGACCGTGCAGAGGGGCTCGCCCTCCTTCACCAAAGTGCCGGCATGCGGCCGATCCGCGCTCCACTCAGGCCAGTCGAACGCAGGAACGTGCATGTCATGTTTGCCGTAAGCAATCGCCGTGGCGCTTGACCCCGCCAAGCTCGGTGCTTGAGCTGCAAGCTCGCCGGCGCACGCCGCCATATGCAGTGCGAACAGCGAACTCCGCGGCGCCTCGAAGATATCCAGCGTCGCACCCGGCCGGGGATTGACCTCCAATAACCGGAAATCATCCCCGTCGACAAGAAAATCCGCACTGCATAATCCGTGAAGCGGAATTGCGCGCGCGATTTTCCGCACAACGTCTTCGAGCAAACCGGAAATATTCTCGGGCAGAAGCGCGGGTCTTATTGCACCGCCATATCGATAGAGCTGATGCGGCGCGGGCGAGGCCCATTGCGCACTAAAGCCCAGAACCAGCGCGCGTTTTCCGTCGCTGACAAACAGCGCCGACACCGGTTCGCCGGGTACATGGCGCTGATAGTAGAAGTTCGCCGCATCGCGCGTCTCTGCGGCAACGACATGGCTTCCGCCCGCGCCGCCGGTGCGCTTGGCGAGCCAGCCCGCGGTATCGGATGGGCGCGCGCGCGAAATCTCCGGATGCGGCACCGCGCAATCGCGACACAGCGACGCAAAGGCCTCCGGGTCCTTGACGCGCCGAACCGTTGCGGCGCTGCTGCCGAAGATGCGCCCATATTGCGCAAGATGCTCGAGCAGCTCGGGACGATCCTCGAATCCGGTGCCGCAGACGATGCCGAGCGGCCGGTATCCGCTTGTCACGGCGGACATCGCCACATCGAGCGCGCCGGCCGTCATTCCGCGCGCGAGGCCATCCTCAAGGCACCCATGCGCGGCGCTCAGCGCAAGCGTGTCCGCATCGCCGAACCAGTCGATGACCAGCGGCAGATAACCGCCGCGCCGCGCCGACGCGGCGAGCGCCCGGCCCGACGCCGCAATGATGACGACCGCCTGGCTATCCATGCAGCTCGCGCGCGAACGCAAAGGCGTCACGGAAATCAAGCTGCACGGGCTTGGAGGCGCCGATCATCTTCTGGAACAGCCCGAACTCGGTCTTGTACTTGATGTTGCCGATCGCCAGCGCGCCGACCCCGAGCGGGCCGCCTGCTACGATCTCGGCGCCGTTCTGTTGCACGTCGAGGCCTTCGATGCCGGCAGGCGGCACGGCGTTGACGTCGGCGGCGACGAGAAGCGACGGCGCGGCCGCGATCTGTTCCTTGGTGAGGATGCGCGCGCCCGCGCGGCCCGCCGCCAGCACGGCTTCGGCGCCTTTCAGGATCTCGGCCTTCTTGGCGTCGTCGCTGCCGTCGGCGGCGCGGACGTCGACGCCAAAGCGCGCCTTGATGTCCTGTGCGGCGTCGGCGACGCGCTTGATGCCGTCATAGCCGACCAGCGTGACATCGGCGCCCTCCAGCGCGGCGATCACCGATGCGGAAAAACCAACGACGCCGGTTGCGCCGAAGGTCGCGATCTTCAGACCCTTGAGGCCGCGCTGCTTGTTGTCCTTCAGCACTTTCTCGACGCAGGCGACCATCGCGGCGGCCGTCGTGAAGGAGCCGGCCGGGTCGGCAAAGAACGAGATGCCGAATGGCGGCACCAGCGCCTTTTTCGCTTTGTCGAGCATATCGAGCGCCGCGATGGCGTTCTTCCCCGCGATGAACATCGCGGTGCGTGCGCCGACCTTCGGCGGCCGCGAGAAGATCGCGTCCTGCACCAGGCCGGTGATCTCCTCGAGCGTCACGTTGGTGTAGGGGATGACCGCGTCATAGCCGGCATCGACCGCCATGTTCACGTCGAACGGGCTCATGTGCTTGAGCGGGGTGATCATGTGCAGGATGTTCTTGTCCGCCATCGCGCGCCTCCCGACTGCCTTACCGATCACTTTTTGTGTGCGTCAACGACGGTTGTGATTTCGGCGCCGCGATTGAGCCCCTTGCACACGCGGATGTCCAGACCTTCGCTCGCGTGTCCGCGCGCGATGCCGACCAGGCGATCGGCCTCGGCCTGCGATGGCGCGAAGGCAAAGCCGGTCGGGCCCCACGAGCTCTGCCCGATGCCTAGCGCGCCTTCGCGTTTGAGCACATCGAGACAGCCGGCGACTTGTGGGCTGGTGAAGCGGCTCCCGCCCTGTCGGGGAGAAAAATAATCGCCGAGCCGCTGCTGCAGTTCCGCGATCGCTCCGCCGAACGCCGCAAGATCATGCTCGGCGAGCGCCGGCAAGGCCTTCATCACGACAAGGCGACAGAGATGCGCGGCGACCGCTTCGGGAAATTCCGGCAGCGCCGCAAAGGCCTCGATCTCATCATTCCCATGCGAGCCCTGGCGCGCCGAATCGAGCAGCAGCAACACGCGCCATTGATCCGGAAAAGGGAGGCGCGCGATGATCGGCGCGACACCTGTTGCCGGACCGCGCCCGCCGTCGACCGCGAACCCACCGTCGCGAAAGAGCCCGACGCCGAGCCCGGAGCGGGCGCCGCGCCCGAGCCGAACCGCATCGGCCTCCGTGTCGAGCGGCATTGCGTGCAGCGTGCGCACCGCCGCCGCAATCGCCAAGGCAATCGACGTGCCCGAACCGAGCCCGGCGTGCGGCGGTACCGTCGCGTCAACCGAGACATGCAGCGGATCGTCGAAGCCAAGGTGCTGCTGCATCACGTGCGTGTGACGCAGCGCCCGTTCGGCATCCGCCCCGGTCGCGCCGCCATGCGAAGCGCGCCGCACGGTCACGGCGGTCTTGAGATCGCCGATCGCACGATCGCTCGTCACGAGATCGCTCGTCACGAGATCGCTAATCGCAAGCCCGATGCCGCCAAAGCGCCGCCCCAGGCCGCCGTTGAGATCCAAAAACCCGAGATGCAGCCGCGCCGGAACCACGACGGTCACGCTCGCTGGTCGTTGCGCCGCTTGACTCAATCAGGCACTCCTCACGGTCTTGCCTCGGGTTCTCGCAAGGACGGGTTTTTGAAAAACCGAATACCGGTCTACACTGCGCCACGCGACCTAGCATGGCAATCACGGCCTCACCCCACAGCGAAAGTCAAAGCCATGGCCGAAAAAGAACGCACCTACACTGACGACGAAGTCACCGCGCGCCTTAAACGCGACCTGCCGCATTGGTATCTGGAAGGCGGCTGGATCCGCCGCAAATACAAGACGCACGGCTGGAAAGGCACCTTGATGGTGATCAACACGGTCGGACATCTCGCCGAAGCCGCCTGGCATCATCCCGACATCACGGCGTCCTATGCGTGGGTGGAGGTCCGCCTGCAGAACCACGCCGCGAAGGGAATCACCGACAAGGATTTCGAGCTCGCGCAGAAAATCGAGGACACGGTGCACTGGCAGCCGGGCAAAGGCGGCGGCGCGCTCGAAGGAACGCCGGCGACCGACCAGCGCTTCGCCTACATCAAGTACGATGCCTGATCGCTGAACAAACAGCGGCAGGTGAGGAGGAGACGCGATGGACCAGGCGTGGATCGGCGGCGAGCC
>JBBWZU010000084.1:0-12475 GCA_039649225.1 Hyphomicrobiales bacterium
GTCTCGAACGCCGAGGCGTGAGGACCACGGAGCAAGTGCGGAGAACGCGATGAAAATGAAGATCCTATTCCTGCTGGCAGCCACGGGATTCACGATCGCAAGCGCGGCGATCACGCGCGATGCCGCAGCCGGCGCGTTCGGCGTCACCGAGGGATTGCGCGCCGCGGCGGACAAGCTCGCAAGTGCCGAGACGGTACAGTTCATCTGGAATGGCCGGCGCTATTGCTGGTACCCCGGCGGCTGGCGCGGCCCGGGCTGGTACTGGTGCGGCTATGCCTGGCGTCGCGGATTTGGCTGGGGCGGCCCGGCAGGATGGCACGGGTGGCGCAGACCCGGCGTTCATCGCCCAGGAATCAATCGACCAGGAATCAATCGACCGGGAATCAATCGACCCGGCGGCAACCGTCCCGGAGCCAACCGCCCCTCTGGCAATCGGCCAGGCGTCAATCGTCCGGGCGGCAACCGCCCCGGCGTTAATCGTCCCGGTGGAAACCGCCCGGGCATGAATCGCCCGGGCGGCAACCGGCCTGGAGGCAATCGCGCCGGCAGGAACCGGTCACGATAGGAGTTTCCGTTCAACGCCTGGGAGCCGTCCATCGCCGTCGGCAGGAGGCAACGCCATGTCGGTCCAAGCCATCCCCATCTCGCACGCGCACTCCGAGCCGCATGCATCCTGGGTGCCGATGATCGCCATCGCGCTCGGCCAGGTGCTGATGTCGTTCAACGTTGCGTCCTTGCCGGTCGCCCTCGGCGGCATGGTGATGAGCTTCAATGTTGCGCCGACCACGATCGCCACCGGCATCGTGATGTATTCGATGCTGGTCGCCGGCTTTGTCATGCTCGGCGCCAAACTCAATCAACGCTTCGGCGCGCTGCAGGTATTCCGCGCGGTCGTGCTGCTGTTCGGGGTCGCGCAAGTCCTGATGACGTTCAGCCCGAGCGCGACCGTGATGATCGTCTCGCAAGGGCTTTGCGGCGCGGCCGGCGCGGCACTCGTACCATCGCTCGTCGCATTGATCGCCGAGAATTATCATGGAACCCAACAGGCAACGGCGCTCGGCGCGCTCGGCTCCGCGCGGGCCGGTGCCGGCGTCGCTGCGTTCCTGATCGGCGGCATCCTTGGGACCTATATCGGCTGGCGTCCCGCCTTCGGCATTCTCATCGCGCTTTCGGCCGTCGTTTTTCTCTTGAGCTTCCGGCTCAGACGCGACGAAGGGCGACCGGAGATAGAGATCGACATGGTCGGGGTCGTCCTCGCGGCGGCGGCGATCATTCTCATCAGCTTCGGCTTCAACAATCTCAATCATTGGGGCGTCGGCATCGCGCAGACGGCCGCCCCCTTCAATATCTTCGGGCTATCTCCGGCGCCGATCTTCATCGTGCTCGGCATCGTGCTCGGCCAGGCGTTCCTGATGTGGACGCATCGGCGCGAAGAGGCCGGCAAGACCCCGCTGCTCGCGCTCGCGGTGATCGACTCGCCGCAGGAGCGGGCCGCCGTCTATGCGATGTTTTCGGTCGTCGCGCTCGAGGCCATGCTGAATTTCGCGGTACCGCTCTATATCCAGATCGTGCAGGGACGTTCGCCGCTGGCAACCGCGATCGCCATGATGCCGTTCAACCTCTCGGTCTTCTTCTCGGCCATGCTGATCGTACGCTTCTATGACAAATTCACGCCGCGGCAGATCGGGCGCATCGGCTTCATCCTGTGCGCGGTTGCGCTCCTTTGGCTCGCCTTCGTGGTCCGCAACGACTGGAGCGAGTTTCCGGTTCTCATCGGCCTCATCGTGTTCGGGATCGGGCAGGGATCGCTGGTGACGCTGTTGTTCAACGTCCTCGTCACGGCCTCGCCCAAGGAGCTCGCGGGCGATGTCGGCTCGCTGCGCGGCACAGCCAACAATCTTGCCGCCGCCGTCGGCACGGCGGTCGGCGGCGCGCTTCTGGTCGGCCTGTTGAGTTCGGCCGTGCTGCGCAGTATCGCCGAAAATCCAATACTGCCGCCCGGACTGCAGTCGCAGGTCGATCTCGACAACATCACGTTCATCAGCAACGACCGGCTGCGCGGCGCATTGGAGCGCACCACGGCGACGCCCGAGCAGGTGAGCGAAGCTGTCCGTGTCAACACGCAGGCGCGCCTGCGCGCGCTCAAGATGGGCCTGCTGATCATGGCGCTACTCGCCATGCTGACGATCATTCCGGCCGGCCGATTGCCGAGCTACCGGCCGGGAGAACTGCCGGCGGAACAACTGGCGGAGCACGGGAAGCCACGGAGGGCGTGAGATGTTTTCCTGCGCCTCGGAGCCGCCGGAAACGCCTTCCGCTCGGTGCCTCTGCGGCTGCGGGGAAATCGGATATCTCACGCGCCGCATGAATGCCCAGCTCTCGCGGCGCGGCTTCATGGCCGGGATGGCAACGTCCGTCGCCAGCTTCGGCGTGCAGGCCGGTGCGGCCGCGCAATCGCAACCAGCACCCTTGGAAGGCCCGCGATCGATCCTGTTCACGAATGTCCGTCTCTTTGATGGCATCTCGCCGACGTTGCGCGACAGCGCGCAGGTCCTCATCGAAGGCAACACGATCAAATCGGTGCGCCAAGGCCATGACGCGGCGCAGGCCGCCGAAACGATCGATTGCGGCGGGCGCGTGCTCATGCCGGGGCTCATCGATGCGCACACGCATCTGACTTTCGCAACCGTTCCCCTGCAGGTCGCGCTGAGCGCCGATCCGAACTATTTGATGTTGCGCGCCGGAAAAGCCGCGAGCGCGTTTCTGATGCAGGGGTTCACGTCCGCGCGCGATGTCGGCGGGCCGGTCTTCGGGTTGAAACGCGCCATCGATGAGGGCGCGATTGTCGGTCCGCGCATCTGGCCGGCGGGGGCGATGATCTCGCAGACCTCCGGGCACGGCGACTTCCGCACGCGGCATGATGTGCCACGGGCGGGCGACGACCTGCATTACACCGAACGGATCGGCGCAGCAGCTATTGCCGATGGGGTGAACGAAGTGCTGCGCCGCACGCGCGAGCAGCTGATGCTGGGTGCCAGCCAGATCAAGCTCATGGCCGGCGGCGGCGTCACGTCCGAACATGATCCGCTCGACTCCTCGCAATTTACCGAGGCCGAGATTCACGCGGCGGTCGATGCTGCGGAAGCATGGAACACCTACGTGGCGGTTCATGCCTACACGCCCAAGGCGATACAGATCGCGCTGCGCGCCGGCGTCAAATGCATCGATCATGGCCACCTCGCCGACGAGACCAGCGCGCGGCTGATCGCCGAGAAAGGCGCCTGGTGGAGCCTGCAGCCATTTCTCGATGACGAAGACGCGACCCTGTTTCCGGAAGGGTCGGCGCAGCGTGCGCAGCAGCGGCAGGTGATACAAGGCACCGACACCGCCTACAGACTGGCGAGACAATACCAGATCAAGACCGCATTCGGTACCGATACGCTGTTCAGTGCCAAGATTGCGGCCCGCCAGGGTGCGCAACTCGCCAAGCTGGTTCGCTGGCACAGCCCGGCCGAAGTCCTCAAGATGGCCACGGCCGATAACGGGGAGTTGCTGGCTCTCTCGGGGCCACGCAATCCGTACCCGGGAAAGCTCGGCGTCATCGCAAGCGATGCGCTCGCCGATCTTTTGCTGGTCGATGGCGATCCGCTCGCCGATATCGCTCTGATCGCCAATCCGGAGAAAAACTTCCGCGTCATCATGAAGGACGGAAGGATCTACAAGAACACGCTTTGACAATTCAAGAAACCGAAGGAGGATCGCATGACCACCTACGACACCGCGTCCAGCCTGTCAGTGCCGCCCACCTGGGCACGCTATCTTCTTGGATTTTTCCTGATCCTGGCGGGACTGTTCGTGCTCGGCGACATCGTCGCCGCCACGATCATCAGCACGATGTTCATCGGTATCGTCGCCGTGGCCGCCGGCGTCCTCGAAATCATCAACGCGTTCTGGACCAAGAAATGGGGCGGGTTCGTCTGGCAGATCCTGCTCGGCATCCTGTACGTCGCCTTCGGGGCCGCGCTGTTCACTCAGCCCGTCTCCAGCGCGCTGATGCTGACCTATTTCCTCGGGTTGCTGCTGCTGATGTCGGGCCTTGTCCGCGTCCTGCTGAGCTTTAGCCATTGGCGGGAAGCCGGCTGGCTGATGCTTCTGTCCGGAGCATTCGGCGTTCTCGCCGGCCTGGTCGTTCTCACGGGATTCCCCAAGACCGGCCTCTGGGTGCTCGGACTTGTTCTCGGGATCGATCTGATATCGCACGGCGCGGCCTGGCTGACTTATGCATGGCTGCCCGCCGGCGAGAGGAAGCGCTGAACCCAATGCGTCGGACCCGAAGCTCGCAGACACGAAGCCGCAACTCACGTTGCGAATTTCGGGTTCGAAAGGACGTTGGTTCATGAAGTCGTCCGTGTCGCGCAGGCCATTCTCGCAGAGGCCGGACCGCATCCGAGGTACTTCGAACGCTCCTGCGCGATCCGATTCAATGAGGCGCAACGCGTAACGCGCTCGCGACCGGAGGCCGCTCGCCGTTCAGCCACTCGACGTTCTTCGCCAAGGTTTCGTAGGATCTAGCGATATCCATGAACAGACTGCTCAATTTGGGGTCTCGCGATCCTCGCGCCGCGTCCCTTGCCTCGCGCGCGCAGTGAAGAAAGTACGCTGCCGTCAATGCCATGTCGCGTCTCCCGCATACGCGGCAGTCTATGCGCGGCCAAGCTGCGGTCCATCAGGTCGATACCTGAATGAACCGATGAAAAAGTCCTGGCTGAGGATCTGCGCGGCACGGCTTGTACGTGGCCTTAGGGCCCGTTGCGGACCGGCAACCAGGCACGCACGATCGTCCCTTTCCGGCCTCGCCTTATCGTCAGGTCGCCGTCGAATTGCTTCATGCGCGCGCGCATCCCCGGAATGCCCACACCAAACACGATATGCGCGTGCGAGCCGGGCTCCCAATCAACAATGTCGATCCCGGCGCCGTCATCCTCCACTTCGACCAGGAGAGAACCGCCGCGGTGGCGAAGACAGACCGAGACGGTCCTGGCGCCGGCATGCTTGTGGACGTTCGCCAGCGCTTCCTGCAGGACGCGAAACAGAGCTGCCCCGCGGTCGCTGGACAGTGCCGGCAATGGATCATCGAAGTGCCTGAGTTTTGCGGTCAATCCTGTTCGCAGCTCGAAGCCCTCCAGCAACCGATTGGTCGCCGATATCAAGCTCTCCGAGTCCGTGACCGGCGGATGCAACAGATAACTGAAGGTGCGGATCTCGCGTTGCGCCTCCAGGAGAGCCTCGCGTGCTTCTGAAACGCACGAGTCTATCTCTCTGCCATCGTTCATCTGCCGCAGACGGGTCAGTTGAAGTCCGACGGCCGTAAGATGCTGGGCGGTCGAGTCGTGAAGTTCTCGCGCGATGCGCCGACGTTCTTCCTCCAGGGTGCAAAGCAGTTGAGAGCCGAACGCGCGACGCTCATCGTCCGCGTGGCGGACCTCGGTGACATCTTCGTGCGCGACAACAATCTTGAATGCGCCGCCAACCTCGAAACGCGACGCGCGCATCTGAAACCAGCGTGTATCGCCGCCAATCGTCCATGGGTAGCAGTGCCGTACGTCGTTCGTTCGTCCAGCGCGCAATTGCCTCAGGCGACGTGCAATAATCGATCCGTCGCGCGTCGCAGCACCGGCTCGTACGCAATGGTTGAGATAATTCTCGCCGACCTTGCAGTACTGTCCCTCGGCGGTAAATGCCTTCCAGGCCGAGTTCACGGCCGTCACAACGCCGGCATCGTCGAGCACCGCGACGCGAGCGGGCAGGGCATCGATTGTCCCCTGGAGCAGCGCGGCTGCATTCTCGACCAGTTTTCGCGCAACGACCCGATCCGTGACGTCGCGAAAGTAGATGCTGAGGCCGCTTGCCGCGGGGTAGATATTGTATTCCAGCCAGCGATCGCGCCGCACGCTCGATTGCAGCTCGAGGCTGACGTGGCGCTGCTCGGCGGTTGCCTGCAAGACGGCCTGCCCGCAAGGCGAGGATGGGGAGACCAATGCCCAATACGACCTGCCGACGATGTCCTCTTGCGGCGCGCCGAGCCATCGTGCCGCGGCTGCGTTGATCGCGGTGATCTGATAATCCCGATCCAGCGTGCAGTAACATTCCGTGATGCTGCCGAGAACGGATCGGAGGCGATCCTGGCTTTCCTCGAGTTCTTCAGATCTGTGTGTTTGTTCGGTGATATCGCGCGAGGACCCGAGAATGCGGAAGATGCGGTCCGACGCATCTTTCATGGGGGTGAGGGTGGTCTGCCAGTGTCGCGGCCCCGCCGGCAGGTCGAGCCGTTCTTCGTATCGGATGGTGGCGCCAGCCTCGACGCAGCGACGATAATTCGCCTCGACGGCGTACGCGATATCCGCGGGGAGGCATTCCTGCGGCCTGCGCCCGCGTAGCGCAGCGCTGGACAGGCCGGTCAACCGTTCATGAATGGGATTGAGCTGACGAAACACGAAGGACCGGTCGGGCGCGACATCGACGATGAAAAGCGCTTCCGCGGTGTTCTCAAAATAGGTCCGATAAATCGAGTCGTCGTCCGCATCGCTCGGGCGAACGCCAGCCACGCCGTCGGACCAGTTTGTACGAACAGGAGCGGACACAAGGTGCTCCGTGCAAATGTTGGCGTCGCGTTCATCAACCACTCAATGATGCCCGACAAGCAAGACCGTTGCGCCGCGTCGCGTCAAGAATGCAAATCGGCGGCATGGTTGCCGGCGCGTGTAGGGTGCAATAGAAAAACGAGACAAATCCGAACGATGCGCGATCGGCGCAAGCCGGCGCGCCCCATTGACGGCCCGCAGGTTCGGCGACGCGCAAGACAGATCAGGCGGCCTTGCTCAATTCCCGCTGCAGCCTCTGCTCGGCCTCGTTTGAAAGCGAAGTCTTGAGAACGCGCGGCTTGTACGGCTCGATCTCGGGCAGAACCTTGTCCTCATTCACGGTCCTGAACAGGACGAACAATGCAGATGAGCCCGCCGGTATCGTGGCGCCGAGTTTCTTGATGAAATCGTCCGAGATGCCGTAGTCGGACAGCAGCCCCGACAAGGCCCCGAACCCCGCGCCGGTGAGGCCGCCGATCGCAAAACCGGCAAGCGGATTGAGGAACAAGAGCCCGACCAGTGTCCCCCAGAAGGCGCCGCCGCTTCCGCCCGCGGCAGCGCCGAGGGCTGTCAGATTGACGGCTTGCTTGATATGGACCTTCCCGTTGGGATCACGCTCGACCATGCAGGCGTCTTCGAGGTCGATCAGGTATTCCTTTTGCAAGGACCGCAGTTTGTTGAGCACCTCGTCAGCGGTGTGGATTCCATCAAACCCAAGTACGACCAAATTGCTCATCTGTTGGCACTCCTTGACCGGAGACCACACGCTAATGGCCCGAGCGTTGCTGTGTGAATAGAGGAAAACCCGCAGGCGGCCTTCGAAAAGGATGTAGGGCGGGCAAAGGCGCGCGCTTGCGCGCCGTGCCCGCGCGCCACGAAATGAGATCGCGGGCACGCTTCGCTTTGCCCGCCCTAACGTCTAACTCATTTACGCCCGCCAGCAACTGACCGCATGGCCGTCCGCGATCGCGGCGAGCTCGGGCCCGGGCTCAGCGCGGCATTTGTCGACAGTGATGGGACAGCGCGGATGAAACGCGCATCCGCTCGGCGGCGCGAACGGGCTCGGGATCTCGCCCTTGACCTTGTCGGCCGCGACGCTCGCCGGTGCGAACGGATCCGGGATCGCCGCAATCAGTCCGCGCGTATACGGATGCGTCGGACGCTCGAAGATCGAGCGCCAGTCGCCGGTCTCGACGATCTTGCCGAGATACATCACGGCGACGCGGTCGCTCATGTGCTCGACCACGCCGAGATCGTGGCTGATCATCAGGTAGGAGAGGCCGAGACTCTCTTTGAGCTCCAGCAGCAAATTGATGATCTGCGCCCGTTTGGATACGTCGAGCGCCGACACCGGCTCGTCGCAGATCACGAGTTTGGGGCGCAGAATGAGCGCGCGCGCGATGCCGATACGCTGGCGCTGCCCGCCGGAAAATTCATGCGGATAGCGATCGGCCTGACCGGCCGTCAGACCGACACGCCGGAGCATGTCAGCCACGCGATCCTCGATTTCGCCGCGGTTGGTCACACCGTGCAGACGCAACGGATCGGCGAGCGTGCGGCGCACGGTCTGGCGCGGATTGAGCGACGCGTAGGGGTCCTGGAACACCATCTGCACGCTGCGCGCGAGACGGTGCCGATCGATCGACGCCGTGGCGTCGATCGTCATGCCGTCGACCGTGATCGCCCCGCCAGTCGTCGGCACCAGTCCGAGGATCGCCAGCGCGACCGTCGATTTGCCGCAGCCGGACTCGCCGACCAGCCCGAGGCATTCGCCGGCCCGCAAGGTGAGATCGACGCCGCTCACCGCCCGCAGCAGGCGCGACCCGCCGCCCAGCAGCCGCCCGCCGATACTGAACTGGACGCTCAGGCCCGTAACGTTGAGCAGCGCACCGTCACCCATGGTGATGGCATCGGACGAAGCCGCCTCCTGGGAGCGCCGTGATCACAGGATCGTCGGTTCGGCACACCTCGGTGGCCCGGTCGCAGCGCGGATTGAACCGGCACGCCGCCGAAAAGTCCGCGATCGACGGCACCACGCCAGAGATCTCCTGCAGCCGGCGCTGACCGGCCGCGGCGCGCGAGCCAAGCCGCGGCAGCGAAGCGACCAGCCCGCGGGTGTAGGGATGCGCCGGAGCCTTGAAGATATCGGCCGAGGATCGCATTTCGACCAGCCGGCCCGCATACATGACGCCGACCGAGCGGCACATGCTGGCGACCAGGCCAAGATCGTGGCTGATCATCAGGATCGCAGTTCTGTTGGCGGCGCAGAGCTCCCGCATCAGGTCGACGATCTCGGACTGCACCGTGACGTCGAGCGCGGTGGTCGGCTCGTCGGCGATCAGCAGGTCGGGCGAACAGGCGAGCGCGATCGCGATCATCACGCGCTGACGCATGCCGCCGGAGAGCTGATGCGGAAAGTCGCGCGCCCGCAGCTCGGGCGCCGGCACGCGCACGCGCGCCAGCACGTCGATCGCCCGGCGTTCGGCCTCGCGCCAGCCGGCTCCCTCGTGCAGCACGAACATCTCGGCGATCTGCCGGCCGACCGGCAGCAGCGGGTTGAGCGCCGTCATCGGCTCCTGAAAGATCATCGCCAGCCGCTTGCCGCGCAGCCGCTGCAATTCGTCCTGGCCAAGATCCTGGATCGCGCGGCCGTCGAACCTGATCGAACCGCCGCCGACCGCCAGCGGACGCTGTAACAGGCCCATGATGGCAAGCGCCGTGATCGATTTGCCGCAACCGGATTCGCCGACCAGCCCGAAGGTCTCGCCGCGCGCGATGCTGAAGCTGACCTGGTCCACCGCGACGTGGCGGCTCTCTGCGCCGGTGAGGTCGATCCGCAGATCCTCGACGGCGAGCAGCGTCATATGCGCCGGCTCCGCGACTGAGGATCCAAGATATCGCGCAGTCCGTCGCCGAGCAGATTGAGACCCAGCACGGTGAGGAAGATCGCCATGCCGGGGAAGACAGAGAGCCAGGGTGCGGTGGTGATCTGGTCGCGCGCCTCCGACAGCATGCTGCCCCAGCTCGGATAGGGCGGGCGAATGCCGAGCCCCAAGAATGAGAGCGCGGCCTCGGCCAGGATCGTGCCGCCCATGCCGAGCGTCCCGATGACGATCAGCGGCCCAAGCATGTTCGGCAGAATCTGTGTGAACATGATCCGCACGTCGCTGTAGCCGAGCACTTTGGAGGCCTGCACGTAGCTCTGCGATTTCAGCGACAGCGCCGAGGCGCGCGCCAGCCGGCAGGTGAAGGACCAGTTGGTCAGGCCGAGCGCGATCAACAGCGAGGTCAGCCCGGGGCCGAGAATCGCCATGATGGCCAGCGCAAAGATCAGCGACGGGATCGCGAGCAGCAAATTGGTCAGCCCGGTGACGAAATCGTCCCACCAGCCGCCCCAGTATCCGGCGCTCAGACCCAGCGCGGTGCCGATGATGGTGTTGATGAGCTGCGCGAAGATGCCGACGGTGAGCGAAATGCGCGCGCCGTGCACCACGCGCGAGTAGATGTCGCGCCCCTGCGCGTCGGTGCCGAACCAGAATTCGCGGCCGGGCGGCTCCTCGGCCATCATCAGATTGGCGTCCATCACCGGGTCGGTGTGCGCGATCCATGGCGCCAGAATGCCGACCGCAACCGCGAGCAGGAACAGCGAGCCGCCGATGGAGAGGTTGGCGCCGAGTTTCATCGTTCAGGCGTACTTGATGCGCGGATCGATCACCGCGCAGGCGATGTCGATCAGTGTGTTGACGATCAGGAAGAACAGGACGATGACCAGGATGCAGCCCTGCACGGCCGGGATGTCGCGCTGGAACACGCTGTCGACCAGCAGCGAGCCGATGCCGGGCCAGGAAAACAGTTTTTCCACCACGACCGCCTGACCCATCAGCGATCCGAATTGCAGGCCGAGCGTCGTCAGTACGATCACCGCGACATTGCGCATCACATGCCAGCGTACCACGCGGGTCTCGCTCATGCCCTTGGAGCGCGCCGTGCGCACGAAGTCCGCGTTCACCACCTCGAGCACGGCGGCGCGCGTGGTCCTGGCGAGCAGGGCGAGTGGCGAGACGCCGAGCGTCACGGCGGGCAGGACCAGATACCACCAGCCGCCGTAGCCGAAGGTCGGAAACCAGCCGAGCTTGAGCGCGAACAGATACATCAGCAGCAGGCCGAACCAGAATTTCGGGATCGAGAGACCGGAGACGGCGGTGACCATCGAGACCGCGTCGATCAGGCTTCCGGGCCGCATCGCGGCGACGAAGCCGAGCGGCACGCCGATCAGGATCGCAAAGACCATCGCGGCGAGGGTCAGCTGCAGCGTCGGCCACATCCGCTTGGCAAGCAGCTGCGACACCGGTTCGCGCGTACGAAACGAGACGCCGAGGTCGAGCATCGCGAGTTTCGTCGCGTAGTTGGCAAAGCGCACATAGACCGGATCATCGAGGCCGAGCTCCTTACGCATACGCTCGGCCACCGCGGCGTCCACCGGCCCGCGGCCGTCTTCCATGCTGGTCGCGATCGAACCCGGGATCACGCTGAACAGCACGAACACCACCAGCGCGACCGCCGCGATGGTCGGGAATGACTGCAAGGTGCGGCGGAACGCGAAGGCGAGCATTTCACTTGGCCTGAGTTCACTTGGCCGGCGAGCTCTCCTCGACCCAGACGTATTCCGGATACTGGTGCGTCAGCTCGGTGGCGTTGGCCTGCAGCCCCTTGATCCAGGGCTGGTAGGCCATCACGGCCTTGTTGTAATTGAAAAACCAGATTGGCGCTTCGTCGTAGAGGAGGGTGTCGGCCTTGCGCAGCAGCGCGACGCGGGCCGCGGCGTCATCGGTCTGGCCGGCCTGATCCAGCAGTTTGTCGAACTCCGGATTGTTGAAGCGGAAGTAGTTGCAAGCCGTCATCGGGGTCGACGAGTGGAAGCACTTGAGTGCGTAGATCGGATCCGGCCCGGTCTGCATCGACAGAATGTAGGCCTGGAACTCGCCCTTGCGGATCGTGTCG
Source organism: Hyphomicrobiales bacterium (assembly GCA_039649225.1). GTDB lineage: Bacteria > Pseudomonadota > Alphaproteobacteria > Rhizobiales > Xanthobacteraceae > PALSA-894. The sequence continues at coordinate 11,643 of JBBWZU010000084.1, forward strand.
ATCAGCACCGACGTCTCCATCTGCTTCACTTTCACCTTGATGCCGACCTTGGCGAGCATCGGGATGACGGCCTCGACGATCGGCAGGCCCCAGCTCTCGTTCGGGCTGGTGCTCCATTCGAATTCGAAGCCATCCTTGTATCCGGCATCCGCGAGCAGCTTCTTGGCCTTCTCGGGATCGAACGCGTAGGGCTTGCGCTCCTTGTCGTAACCTGGCGAGGTGAGCGGCAGCCAGGCGGTGGCCCGATACGCTTTGTCCTTTACCAGGCGCTTGATGATGAGATCGGTGTCGATTGCGTGGTTGATGGCCTGACGCACGCGCTTGTCGGAGAACGGCTTGTATTCCGGGTTCATTCCCATGTGGCGCGTGAAGACCTCGGCGACTTCCAGAATGCCGTTCTTCAGCGCCGGATCCTCGCGATAAGCGACGTATTGCGCCGGCCCGAGGACCGACATGTCGATCTCCTTGTTGCGGAACGCGATGTCGCGTGCCGGCGCTTCGCCCATGATCGAGATGACCACGCGGTCCGCATAAGGCATGCCGGGCTTGTAGAATTTCTCCCAGCGCTCGGCGACCAGCCGCGATCCCGGGATATGCTCGACGAACTTATACGGCCCAAGTCCGATCGGATGCTGCAGGAACGTCTCTTTCTCGGCCTCACCGGCCGGATAGATCGCGGTCGGACCGTTATAGAAGTAGAAGCCGGGGTCGGTCCGCTCGGTCAGCGTCATCTCCAGCGTGAAGTCGTCGATCTTCTTCAGTCCTTCGATCGAGGTCGCCGTTCCCTTCTCGAGCTCCACCGCGCCCTTGATAAGGCGGACATAGCGCGCGCC
>JBBWZU010000107.1:0-3561 GCA_039649225.1 Hyphomicrobiales bacterium
GCGGGATGTTGCTGATGCCATAGATGCCGCCGGTGATCCATTCCTCGTTGCGGAAGATCAGATAGGCGAGCGTCGCGAAGGCGAGCGTGACGAACGCCAGATAGTGATGCTGCACCCGCAGCGCCGGGTAGCCGAGCAGCCAGCCGATGCCGAAGCACGAGACGCCCGCCACGAGATAGGCGGCGCCGAGCGGCCAGCCCTTTGTGGTGAGCAGCGCCGCCGCGTAAGCGCCGATGCCGACGAACGCGCCCTGCGCGAGCGAGACCTGTCCGGCATAGCCGAGCGTGAGATTGAGGCCGATGGCGGCGATCGCGGTGACGGCCCACAGCGTCAGGATATAGATGCCGTAGGGTTTCAGGCCGAGCGGGGCGACGATCAGCAGCGCCAGGATGACGAGTCCCGCGACACCGCCAACCGCCATGCGCGCGCGGCTCATACGGTGCGTTCCTCGATGCGGCCGAGCAGGCCTTGCGGCCGGAACAGGATCACGACGATCAGCAGCAGAAGCGGGATTGCGGCGCGATACTGCGCCGACAGATAGGCGGCCGCGAAGTTGTCGATCACGCCGAGCAGCAATCCGCCGACGATCGCACCGCGCACCTGATTGAAGCCGCCGACGATGGCCGCGATGAAGGCCGCGATGCCGAGATATTCGCCGTTGGAGAATTTCGCGAGATAAATCGGCGTCACTAGCGCGGAGGCGAGCGCGGCGAGCACCGCATTGATGACGAAGGCAAGCAGGATCATGCGCGCGACCGGGATGCCGAGAATGCGCGCCACCGTCGGGTTCTGCGCGGTTGCCTGCATCATCCGGCCGGTCTTCGTGCGGGTGAGGAAGAACTGCAGCGCGATCACGGCGCCGATCGCAATCGCAACCACGATCAGGCTCTGCACCGCGATCACGGCGCCGAAGATCGAGACATTCGTGGCGGCGGCAAGCGGCGGGAACGGCTGCGCCTCGGCGCTGTAGAAATCCTTCACGGCTTCTTTCATGAACAGCGCCAGCGCCATGGTGGCGATGGCAAGCGGCAACACGCCGTGCTGCAACATCGGATCGACCAACAGCCGCTTGAACAGCACGCCGAGCACGATCGCCGACACGATGATGCCGATCACCACCGCGCCCCAGAACGGTACGCCGAGCACGCTCATGGCGCCGAGCATGAAGAAGGCCGGCAGCATCACGAACTCGCCCTGGGCGAAGTTGATCGTCTGCGAGGTCTGCCACAGCAGCGTGAAGCCGATCGCGACCAGCGCGTAGATGCCGCCGGTGGCAAGGCCCGCGATGAGGAGCTGGAGGAAATCGGCCATGCCGCTACTTACCCGCACCCGCGATCCTCGTGGTTCGAGACGCCCGCCGCGCTATCGCTGCGACGGGCTCCTCACCATGAGGATCGCTCCGATAGGCCTCATCCTGAGGAGCCGACCGAAGGTCGGCGTCTCTAAGGACGAGGCCGCGACTTACTGCGTCCCCTTGCCGAGCTTCGGCAACTCGCTGGTGATGGTCTGCTTGCCGTTGATCACTTCGGCAATGTAGCTGATGCGATCGATGTCGCCTTTGTTGTCCCAGCTGGTTTCGAGCAGGATGCCCGGCTCCTCGGCCGGCGTGATGGTCATGCCGTGCAGCGATTTGGCCAAGGCCTTGCGGTCGAACTTGCCGAGCTTCTTGGTCGCGTAGGCGACCGCGTACACCCCGGTGTAGCCCTTGATACCGTTGTGATCCGGCACGTATTTGAACTTGGCATTGAACCTGGTCTTGAACTCCTGCACCGCCGGCACCGGAATATCGGCTGACAGACCGACATGGCCGCGCGCGCCATTCGCCGCATCGCCCGCAAGGTCGATCACCTTCTGGCCGAGCAGCGTGGTCTCGCCGATCAGCGGCACCGCGATGCCCTGCTTGCGCGCCTCGCGCAGGAAACGCGCGCTCTCTTCTTCGTTGGTATAGACGAAGATCGCATCCGGGTTGGCGGCCTTGGCCTTGACGACGTCGGCGGCAAAATCGGTCTGGCCGGACTCGGTCGACAGATCCGCCACGACCTTGATGCCGCGCGCGGCCATCTCCTTGGTGAAATTGTCGCGCCCGCCCTTGCCGAAGTCGTTGTTGACCCAGACGACCGCGACCGTCTTCGCCTTCACGCCATCGCGCATGTAATTCGCGATCTTCGGCATCGAGACCTGCTGGCCGAACGAGGTGCGGAACAAATAGTCGTTGCCCTGCTGCGTGAGGTCGCTTGCCTCGCCGCCCATGATCTGCGGAATTTCGGCCTGCTGGGCCAGCATCATCGAGACCTTGACGATGCCCGAGAAGATCGGCCCGAGGATCACATAAGGCTCCTCGTCGATCGCCTTCTGCATCTGCGAGCGCGCGGTGCCGGGATTGGTCTGCGTGTCGTATTGCTTGAGCTCGACCTTGCGGCCAAGGATGCCGCCCTTGGCGTTGATCTCCTCGATCGCCATCAGGGCGCCGTCGCGGAAATTGGTCGAGGACACGGCGCCGGCGCCGGACAGTTCGCCGATGAAGGCCAAACTCACCGGCTTGTCCTGCGCCAGTGCGCCCGTCGCGAGAGCGCTCGCGAATGCGGCGGCGAGAAGCATCTTTTTCATTCATTCCTCCCTGTCGAATTTTGCATCGTTTGTCATTGCGGGCTGCTGCCCGGTCCCAAAAGCACCTTAGCGGGGCTCGTTGCGCTTGGCGATCATGGCGTCAAACGCCGCCCCGATCCGCTCACGCGACGCCTCAAGGCCGGTGAACAGCCGGAAGGCGTCGGCGGCCTGATGGATACAGAGTTCGCGCCCAGTCATCAGGCGCGCGCCAACCGCGCGCGCCGCCTGCAGCAGCGGCGTCCAGAGCGGGGTATAGACCGCATCGGCGACGAACATGTCCCGGTGCAGCAGCGCCGCCGGCACCGGGCTGTCGCGGTTCGGCAGCATGCCGATCGGCGTGCCGTTGATGACGCCGCCGGCGCCCTTGAGCGCCTGCGCGACATCGGTGCAGACGCGCACTTCCAGCCGGTCGCTCAAGCGCGCGGCCAGCGCCCGCGCCTTGCTGGCTTCGCTGTCGAACAACTGAACTGCCCGCGCCCCGACCTCCGCCATCGCAAAGGCGATCGCACGGCCGACGCCGCCGGCGCCGATCAGTGCCACGGGCGCGTCGCCCGGCGCACCGAGCACGGATCTGAACGCGCTGGCAAAGCCGGTCGCATCGGTATTGTGGCCGGTCAGTTTGCCGTCGCGCGCCACCACCGTGTTGGCGGTGCCGATCGCGGCGGCGCCGGGCGCCAGCGCATCGAGCAGCGGGATGACCGCTTCCTTGTAGGGGAACGTGACGTTGACGCCGGAAAAGCCGAGCAGCCGAACGCCATCCAGCAGCTTGCGCAGCGTCGTGGCATCGGCCCCGGGAATATCGATCAGGCGGTACTGGGCGCGCAGCCCCAGCGCCTCGGCGGCGGCCTCGTGCATCGCGGGCGCGGCGGAACTCATGATCGGCGAGCCGATCAGGCCGAGCAGCAGCGCCTGCGCCGGCATCTCCGGTGCATCGCGCCTCTCGTCCGCCACGCT
>JBBWZU010000119.1:0-11648 GCA_039649225.1 Hyphomicrobiales bacterium
CGGCTGGCGCAGCGCCTGGGCCTTGGCTTCGTCGACGCGGATGCCGAGATCGAGGCTGCGGCCGGCATGACCATCGCGGAGATTTTCGCGCGCGATGGCGAGTCTTATTTTCGCTCCGGAGAGGCGCGCGTCATCGCACGGCTGCTCGACCAGAGCCCGCAGGTGCTGGCGACCGGCGGCGGCGCCTTCATGAATGGCGAAACCCGCGCCTCCATTAGGCAGAAAGGTATCTCGGTCTGGCTCAAAGCCGATTTCGAGGTGCTGATGCGGCGGGTCAAGCGCCGCTCCGGTGACCGCCCGATGCTGCAAGGCGATCCGGCCGAGCGCGTGCGTCATTTGATGGACGAGCGCTATCCGGTCTATGCCGAGGCCGACGCCATGGTGATGTCGCGCGATGTTCCGCATGAGACCATCGTCAACGAGATCGTCACGGAACTCGCCCGCAAGCTTGGTGTCGCAGTACCGGCGCCCATGACCATCGTGGAGGCCACACCGTGATGACAGCTCCGCTGCGCGCCGGCGAATCAACCACCGTGAATGTCGCGCTCGGCCATCGCGCCTATGACATCGTGATCGGGCGCGGGGTTGCCGGGTCACTCGCGGCACGCATCACCGCGCTCAAGCCGGGCGCGCGGCTCGCGATCGTGACCGACGAGAATGTCGCGCACGCGCATCTGGAGAGCATCGCGCGGCAGTTTTCCGCCGCCGGCATGACCACCTCACGCATCGTGGTTCCGCCCGGCGAGGGGTCGAAAAGTTTTGCCTCGTTCGAGCGTGTCTGCGATGCGCTGATCGAGGCCAAGGTCGAGCGCAACGATCTCGTCGTCGCGCTCGGCGGCGGCGTCGTCGGCGATCTTGCGGGTTTTGCGGCGGCGAGCGTGCGGCGCGGGCTGGATTTCGTGCAAGTGCCGACCAGCCTGCTGGCGCAAGTCGACTCCTCGGTCGGCGGCAAGACCGGGATCAATTCGCGTCACGGCAAGAATCTCGTCGGCGCTTTCCATCAGCCGATTTTGGTCATCGCCGACACCGCGCTGCTCGACACGCTGCCGAAGCGCGAATTTCGCGCCGGCTATGCGGAGCTCGCGAAGTTTGGCCTGCTCGGCGACGCCGGCTTCTTCGCCTGGCTCGAGGCCAACTGGCAGGACCTGTTCGACGGCGGACCGGCGCGCGAGCATGCGATCGCGGTTGCATGCCGCGGCAAGGCCGCGGTCGTGGCGCGCGACGAACGCGAGACCGGCGAGCGCGCGTTGCTCAATCTTGGCCACACGTTCGGTCACGCCTTCGAGGCGGCGGCGGGGTTCTCGACCAAGCTGCTGCACGGCGAAGCGGTCTCGATCGGCATGGCCTGCGCCTTTGAATTCTCCGCCAAGCTCGGACTGCTGCCGCGAGCGGACGCCCAACGCGCCGTGCGGCATCTCGCCGCCGTCGGATTGCCGACACACATAAAAGACGTGCCGGCCGTGCGGACCGATGTCGACGCGCTGATGGCGCTGATCGCGCAGGACAAGAAGGTGCTGCGCGGCAAGCTCACATTCATTCTCGTGCGCGGCATCGGGCAGGCGTTCGTTGCCCCCGACGTCGATCCGGCCGAGGTTCGGGCATTCCTCGCCGAAACGCTTAGCTTATGACCCCGCTCGACTGGTTCTCGATCGCCGCGATCCTCGTCTGCCTGTTGCTCTCGTTCGTCTTCGCGGGAAGCGAAACCGCCTTGATGGCATTCTCGCGCGCCCGCATGTTGCGGCTGGAGAAGAAAGGCAACCGCAGCGCCGGCATCGTCAACCGCCTGTTCGAGGCGCGCGAGCGGCTGATCGGCGCGCTGCTGCTCGGCAACAACGCCGTCAACATCCTGGCCTCCGCGCTCGCCACCAGCGTGTTCCTGGTCTGGTTCGGCGATGTCGGTGTTCTGTACGCGACGATCGCCATGACGGTGCTGGTAGTGGTGTTCGCCGAGGTGCTGCCCAAGACCATCGCGGTCAACGACCCGGACCGCATCGCGCTGCTCGCCGCGCGGCCGATGCAAATCGTCATGCGCATGCTGGGGCCGGTGCTGACGGCGATCGAGGCGCTGGTGCGCGCAATCCTGCGGCTGGTCGGCTCACGCGTCGGCGACGATCTACCGATCCTGTCCGCGCATGAAGAGCTGCGCGGTGCGGTCGACCTCCTGCATCACGAGGGCAACGTCGAGAAAGGCGACCGCGACATGTTCGGCGGCCTGCTCGACCTGCGCGATCTCACGGTGTCGGACGTGATGATCCACCGCACCGAAATGATCACCATCGATGTCGACGATCCGGCCGATGAGGTCGTCAAGGCCGTGCTCGCGGCGCCGGTCACGCGCGTGCCGCTGTGGCGCGAATCGGCCGAAAACATCATCGGCGTCCTGCATGCCAAGGACCTGCTGCGCGCGATCCAGGCGGTCGGCGGCGATCTGTCGAAGATCGATATCCAGGCGATCGCACGCCCACCCTGGTTCGTGCCGGACATTCGTCCACTATCCGATCAGCTGCGGGCATTCCGCCGCCGCAAGACGCATTTCGCGCTCGTCGTCGACGAGTACGGCGAGGTGATGGGGCTGGTGACGCTGGAGGACATCCTGGAGGAGATCGTCGGGGATATTTCCGACGAGCACGATCTGGTGGTGACCGGCGCGCGCCCGCAGCCGGACGGCTCGGTCATCGTCGACGGCGCGGTGCCGATCCGTGATCTCAACCGGCTGATGGACTGGAACCTTCCGGACGAGGAGGCGACCACCATCGCGGGGCTCGTCATCCATGAGGCGCGCACGATCCCGGAAGTCGGCCAGAGCTTTACGTTCCACGGATTCCGCTTCCGCGTGCTGAAGAAGGAGCGCAACCGCATCACGTCGCTGCAGGTGACGCCGCTCACCCGCAAGGTCGTGACCGCCAAGGTGGCGTGAAGCTACTTCGCGCCCGGCCGGTACACGATGTCGAACAACCCGGCGATCTCCTGCGCGGTCTTCGGGCCAGGGATATATTTGTACTCCAGCGCGTCCTGCAGCGTCAGATCGAGCCCTTTGATCTCGCCGATCTGCAAGCCATCCTTCGGATAGAACTCATCGACGGCCTTGCGGGCGATCGGCAGCGTCAGCTTCATGTTCTGCGCAAAGATCTCGAGCGCGCGCGGGTTCTGATAGGCCCAATCGATCGCGCGCGCATAGATGCGCATGAACTTCTCGATCGTGGCGCGCTTGGTCTTCAGCGCCTCGACATTGGCGACATTGACCCGGATCGTCTGATTGGCAAGCTGCGGCACATCGCCGGTGCGCGCGATGATCACGGCCTTGCCGTCGATCACATTCTGCAACCCGAACGGCGCCGCCGCCCAGCCGACATCGATCTGGCCGGTCATCACCTGCGTCAGCGTCGCCGGCGCGCCGCCGGCCGCCAGCGTCTTGGCGTTGACCTGCGCCTGGCGTAGCAGTCCAAGCAGGATCAGGTTCGAGGACGAGCCGGGCGAGGAAAACGCAATGGTCTTGCCTGCCGCATCCTTCAGACTCTTGATGCCGCTTTCGGCGCGCGCGTACCAATAGAGCTCGCCCGCACCGGTCATCTGCGCCGAGATCACCCGCACCGGCGCGCCCTTGACGTAAGCGCCGATCACGCCGAGCAGTCCATTGGACAGCCCGACATCCGCGCTGCCCGAGAGTACGGTGGTCAGCGTCGCGGCGCCGCCATCGGTATAGAACGGCTCGACCTCGAGGCTCGCTTCCTTGAAGAAGCCGGCCGCCTCGGCGAACTCCACGAATGAGGAATCCCAGAAGCCGCGCTGCGAGATGGCGACCTTGAGCGGCTCGGCGTGAGCTGTCGTTGCGGCGACGATAGCCGCGACCGCGGCGAAGAGCGCCTTGCGCATCATTCCCTCCCCTTTCGTCATGCCCGGGCTTGTCCCGGGCATCCACGGCTTCGTCGTTCGAAAGCAAGACGTGGATGGCCGGATCAAGTCCGGCCATGACGGAGTTTTACGCCACTTTCGCAAGCTTGCCGGCGAAGTCGAGCCCAAACAGTTTTGCCGCATTGCCGCCGAGGATATTGCGTTTGGCGGTCTCGCTCAGGAACGGCAGGTCGTAGATCGTGCTCGGCAGATCGAAGTCCCAGTGCGGATAGTCCGACGAATAGAGCAGCTGCGTCTCCGCCTTGATCATGCGGAACGTCGTTTCCAGCGCGCCCATGTCGGTGATCTCCATCGGCTGCGAGGTGAAATACATGTCGCGAATGTAGTCCCCCGGCAGCTTCTTGAGCGCCGGCGCCTCGGATGCGCGCATCATGTATTCGTTGTCGAGCCGCTGGATCATGAACGGCAGCCACGCCAGCCCGCTCTCGATCCAGATCACCTTGAGCTTCGGAAAGCGTTCCGGCAGGCCATTGATGATCCAGTTGGTCATGTGGACCATGTTGTAGAATACAAAGCCGAGCGCATGGACCGAGATGAAGCGGTTCATCATCGCCATCGACTGGTCGTTCCAATTATAGGCGGCGTGGAACGCGAGCGGCAGATTGTGCTCCTCGAGCAGCGCATAGATCTTCATGTAGTCATTGTGATGCACCGGACGGTAGCGCGCCGACGTCACCATGAAGCCAACCACACCGGGCTTGCCGGCGAATTCCTGCACCATGCGGAATGAAGCGGCCGGATCATTGAACGGCAGATAGAGCATCGAGCGGATGCGCGGCTCGCCGGCCAGCACGCGCTCGACCAGCCAGCGGTTATAGGCGCGCGCGAACGCGACCTCCATCTCGACCTGCGGATGGAGGCCGAGCTGTAGCATCGGCGAGGGGAAGATCACCGCGATGTCGGTGCCCATCGCGTCCATCCAGCGACGCGTGAGCTGGATGTCGCGATGCTCGTCGGCCGAGACTTTCTCGAGCCGGCGTGTCGAATAGCGCAGCACGCGCCCGCCGATATCCTGATAGCCGACCCCGCCCGGCAGCACGCCGGTGCCTTTCGATCCGCCGCTCTGTGTTGCGCTCATCGCAAGTTGCTGCAGCACCGGATCGTCCATGTATTCGAGAATCTCGCCGAGCGACTCGAGCTCGTAATGATGCGAGTCGACATCGACGATCGGGAATTTGTCGTAACCGCGGTCGGCCGCCTGCTGTGCGGCGTGTTTGAGCAGCTTCGAGGTATCGAACTCCTCGATCGCCATCTTGCGGTAGTCGCTGAGCGGAATGTCGACCATCACCAGAACCTTCTTATTGCTTGCCCGACCATGCCTGCCACATGCCGAGCTCGAACAATTGCACGTTCACCGCCTTGAGGATCGCGGTCGTCGTCACGACCGCGTCGGTGGCGGTGATCAGTTCGCCCGGCGCAAATGCGGCGAGCGGCTCATCGCGTGCCGCGACGCGCTCGGCATAAAGCCGCACCGCGCGCGCCAGCAGCGCCTGGATCTCGCCATCGCTCAAGGCGTCATCCGGCGCGGACATAGATGTCCTCCCCGCGCCGCACCACGTCGAAGGATTTGAGCCGCAACCGCCGGTCGGCCGCGCACTCGCCGGTCTTCAGATCGTATTCGTAGCCGTGCCAGGGGCAGACGAAATGAATCTCGTCCGAGGAAAACTTCTGTCCATGCCAGGTGCGATCGGGCCCCAGCACGTCCTCGACCTTGTGCATGATGATGCCCTCGCAGGCCGGGCCGCCCTGATGCACGCAGAGATTCTGGTAGGCGTAAAACTTTCCGTCCCAGCAGAACACACCGATCTCGAGCCCGTCATGCTCGACGATGCGGCGCTCGCCGTCAGGCAGCTCGGTGGCTTTGGCGACAAAGATTTCCGGCATTTCCACTCCCTTGATCGTAGCTTAGCGCGAAACCGCCTGCGACGGCGAGACGGCCGCGTCCGTTTTCCTCTCGACCCGTTCCATCAGCGTACCCAGGATTCCCTTCGGCATATAGATGATGAACAGGATCAGCAGCAGGCCGTAGATCATGGTATCGAGCGCCAGCACCGCCGAACCGAGGACCGACTGCAACGCCGTCGAGCTCTGGATCGTGACGCGCAGCGTCTCGGACAGCACTTGCGTGAAGACCGCCCCAACGGTCGGCCCAAGCATCACCCATAATCCCCCGGCGATGCAGGCGAACACGATGTTGAGCGACACGCCCAGACCGGCAATGGTCTCCGGGCCGATATACATCTGGTATTGCGCATAGATCGCGCCACCGAAGGCGCACATCGCGGCCGAGATCGCGGTGATCTTGAGCTTCTCGCGCGTCACGTTGATGCCGACCGACGCGGCGGCCTCCTCGTCCTGGCTCGCCGCATCGAGCGCGTAGCGGTCCATGCTGCGCGCCACGCGCCACCAGATGTACAGACCCGCCGCCCACATCGCGAGCGCGATGTAATAGGCGAGCACGCGATCCGGCTCGAACTGGATCGCGTAGAGCGATAGCCCATCACCGTAGCGCGCCGGCTGGGTGCCGAGCGAGCCGCCGGTATAGTCACGCAAGCCCACGATGCAGAGCCGTACAAACTCGCTGAGGGCCAGTGTCAGCAGCGCGAAATAATGCCCGGTGATGCGCATGTGGAAACACGGATAGCCGACCAGCAGCGCCACGATGACGGCGATCGCGATGCCGATCGGGATGCCGAGCCATGGCGTCAGCCCGGCATAATTCCACAGCAACACGACCGTGTAGGCGCCGAGTCCCGTGAAGGCACCATGGCCCAACGATGTGAGCCCGAAGCGGCCCATCAGCGACCAGCCGGTATAGATGAACGACCAGATCAGGATCTGGATCAGCAGATGGAGATAATATTTCTCCGAGCCGCCGAAGAAGATGCGCACAACAAGCGGCAATGCGAGCAGGACCACAATGCCGATGATCGCCGCCGAAGAGTGGCGTCTCATGAGCGGCCTCCGAACAAACCCTGCGGCCGGATGAAGATCACCACCATGAAGAACAGGAAGGCGATCGCATAACCCCATTCGGTCGCAAAGCACGACCCGCCAACCGCGATGAACTCGCTGATGATGAAGGCCGCGACGAAGCCGCCGATCATGCTGCCGAGCCCGCCGAGCACGCAGATCATGAAGATGAGCGGACCGAATTGCAGCCCGATCTGCGGATAGATGTCGTATTGCAGCACCATCAGGGCGGCCGCGAGGCCGGCGAGCCCGCCGCCGATTCCCGACGTGACCAGATAGACGCGGCGCTGGTCGACGCCCATCAGCGGCATGATCGCGCGATCCTGCGAGATCGCCCGGATCGCAATGCCGATATAGGTGCGGGAAAGGAACAGCCACAGCAGCAGCATCGTCACCAGCGCGACGCCGAATGTGATGATGCGCGAATACGAGAACGACATGTCGGCGAACAGGACCGAGCCCGGCCGCAGCCCGAGGTTCTTGAAGTCGATGCCGAACGCCATCGTGGCGGCGGCCTGCAGGAAGAAGAGGACGCCGCCGGTCACCAGCAACTGGTTGATCGGCGCGGATTCGAGCACTGGCCGGATGACCAGTTGATGCAGCACGATGCCGGCGAGCGCGACCAGCACGATGCCGAACAGCGCCGCGAGAAGAAACGGCGCCCCGCCTTTGTAGGCGTAGTGGATGCCGTACATGCCGACCATGACAAGCTCGGCGTAGCAGATCCACACCACGTCGATGACACCGAAGATGAGATTGAGGCCCAGCGCCAACAGCGCAAGCAGGCCGGCGAGCAAGAGCCCGTTGAGGATCGCCTCGAGGAAGAAGATGTCGAGCTGACAGTCCATCAAATCCCCATATAGGCTTTGCGGATCTCGTCGCTGGCGAGCAGATCCCCCGATGGCCCGCTCGCCTTGATGCGCCCGACTTCGAGCAGATAGGCGCGGTCGGCGATTTTCAGCACCTGGCGCACGTTCTGTTCCACGATCAGCACCGTATAGCCTTCCTGGCGGATACGCCGCACCAGATCGAACAGCTGCGCGACGATCACCGGTGCAAGCCCCATCGAGGGCTCGTCGAGCAACACGAGCTTGGGTCCGCTCATCAGCGCGCGGCCGATTGCGCACATCTGCTGCTCGCCGCCCGAGAGCGTGCCGGCAAGCTGCGCGCGGCGCTCCTTCAGGCGCGGAAACAGCTCGTAGACGAAAGCGAGGCGCTCATCGAACTTCTGGCGCGCGGGGCGAATGTAGGCGCCCATCTTGAGATTGTTCTCGACCGAGAGCCGCGGGAACAGCCGGCGGCCTTCCGGCACATGCGCAATGCCGGTCTCGATGATCTTGTGCGGGGCGGTGTCGCGTAGCGAGGTGCTTTCCATCGTCATCGCGCCGCCGGTTGCCGGCAGCAGACCCGAGATGACGCGCAGCAATGTCGTCTTGCCGGCGCCGTTCGAGCCGATCACCGCGACGGCCTCACCGGCCTGCACCGACATCGAGATGCCGAACAGCGCCTGGAAGCCGCCATAGGCGGCATCGACGTTGGAAAGCTCAAGCATCGGCGTCCGCGCCCAGATAGACCTCGACCACGCGTGCGTTGGCCTGCGCCTCCTTCGGCGGGCCGGCGAAGATCACTTCGCCATGATCCAGCACCACGACACGATCCACCACGCGCATCAGCACGCCCATGATGTGCTCGACCCACACGATAGTGATGCCCTTCTGGCGCCGGATGCGGTTGAGCATGTCGGCTGCCTGCTCCATCTCGGAATGATCGAGACCGTTGAGGCTTTCGTCCGCCAGCAACAGGCGCGGCTGCGTTGCGAGCGCGCGCGCGAGCTCGAGCTTCTTCAGCGCCGCGGCGCCGAGCCCATCGATGCCGATCCGCGGATCGACCGGTAGACCGACCAAAGTCAGCGCTTCCTCGGCAAGCTGCCAGCTTTTGGCGCGCGTTACACCCTTGTCACGGCCGAAGAACGCCGAGAGCGCGACATTCTCCAGGAGCGTCAGATTGCGAAACGGCCGCGGGATCTGAAACGTGCGGCCGATGCCCTTGTGACAGACCCGGTCGGCCGTCAAGCCGCCGATCTCGGCGTCTTCGAACATGATGCTGCCGGCACTCGGCCGATAGAGGCCGGCGACGCAGTTGAACGTCGTGCTCTTGCCCGATCCGTTCGGGCCGATCAGCCCAAGGATCTCGCCTTCCTCCACGGCGAACGAGACCTCGTGCACGGCGCGCAGCGCCCCGAACCGCTTCGAGAGCCCGGAGACACGCAGCAGGGACATGAGAGACTACTTCGCGTAGGCATGCCCCTTCGGGAACGGAAACACCGGGTCGGCGGTCTTGATCGCGGTTGGCCACACCACCTTGGTCTGCCCGGCCACGAACTGCATCACCACGGGTGACGAGCGTTCATTCTGCCCGGCCATCGGCGTGCCCGGCGGGAAGAACTTCACGCCGTAGCCTTGCGTCGTGCCGCCGACCGGGATGTCGGTGTCGAGCGCGGCCTTGCGCAGCGCCTCGGCATCCCACCCGCCGTACTTCTTGATCGCGCGCGGCAGCACGTCGGTGAGGAAGATCCAGGTGTTGTTGAAGCCCATCGAGGTGTGCGGCGGGACTTCGGTGGCGCCGCTCTCGGCCTTGTAGCGCTTCACCATTTCGGCGGTGAGATCGCCGAGGCCCGGCGCCAGCGTCTTGGCATCGAGCAGCTGCGCCGGCACCGGATCGACGTCGAGCAGGTAGTTTACGTCGTCCTTGAAGGTCTCGTAGAGCTTGTCGATCTGGCTGTAGCCCGCTCCGTGGCCGATCAGCGCCTGGAATTTCAACCCCGCTTCTTTCGACTGGCGCAGGAACAGCGTGATGTCGGGATTGTAGCCGGTGTGCAGGATCACGTCGGGCTGGGCGCGGCGCAGTTTGGAAACCATCGCCGAGAGATCGGTCGTGGTCGCCGAATAGGCTTCCTTGTGCACGACCTGCATGCCGAGCTCTTTGCACTTCGACTCGTTGCTCTGCGCGACGCCGACCCCATAGGGGCCGTCTTCGTAGATGATCGCGACCTTGACGTCCTTCGGGTCCTTGCCAAGCTTCTGTTTGGCGTTTTCGCCGACAAAGGAACAGGACGCATCGCCATACTGATCCGAGTGAATGGTCGGACGGAACGCGTAGGTCAGCTTCTTGTCCTTGAACACCGCGGACGACACGCAAACATTCAGCCAGAGGAGTTTCTTGGCGGCGTCGACCTTGGCGGCCATCGGAACGCATTGCGCGCTCGAGTAGACGCCCATCAGCACATCGACCTTCTGCTCGTTCAGGAGCCGCTCCGCCTCGTTGATCGCGACATCGATTTTCGATTGCGCATCGACGAAGGTCGCGACGATCTTGTGACCCTCGACGCCGCCCCTCTCGTTGATCATGTCGACGGCGATCTTGTTGCCGATCGAAGCGGCCTTCGAGCCGCCGCCCGCGAATGGGCCGGTCAGGTCGTAGATGGCGCCGATCTTGATATCCTGCGCAAACGCCGTGGCGCAGAACATGGCGCAGAATCCAACGCTCAACGTCGCAATTGCGCGGGTCATCCAGTCCTCCCTGAGGCGATTTCTTTTTTTGAAGTGTGCGGAGCGCGGCACGGACTTGTCAATGGGTCGCATTTCCCGCAGCGTGCCTTGAATTCGTGCAGCGCACGTTCCACCCAAGACAGGTGTTGATCGATGACGACGGATGCATTTGCGGCGGGCGGCTATCGCTACATCCCGGCGGTCTTTCAGTATTCGGGCGGGGTCGCGGCCGAACCGGGCTTCGAGATCGTGCGCGTGCGCTTTCACAAACCAGCTACCTTGCCGCAGGGCTTTGCGCGCATCGCCGAGATCATTCGCGACGCCGGGCGCCCGCTCACGGCATTCTGCGCCTGCGAGCTGCGCTCGCCGGCGCCGTTCACCGAGGAGGGCTTCCGGGCGTTCAACGAAACCTATGTCGGGACGCTGCACGACTGGAAGATCATGACGGGCGGCACCAATCCGGTGGCGCGCAGCAATGTGTGTCCCGAGATCGATCCGCCGGCCGAGCCGTCATTCCATGCATTCAGTTTCACGGTCGTGGCGCAGAACCCAGCGCCGTCCTTTGTGGTCGCCGGCAGCGCCGAGGCGAAAGAAGGCAAGAGCAACTATCGCGACCACACCGTGCGGCTTGGCGAGACTTCACCCGATGCCATCCGCGAAAAGGCGCGCGCCGTGCTGGCTGAGATGGAGCAGCGGCTGGCCGCGCTTGGGTTCGGTTGGGCCGACACGACCGCCACGCAGGTCTATACGGTGCACGACATTCATCCGTTTTTGACGGATGAACTCGTGCGTCGCGGCGCGATGGCGTCCGGCCTAGCCTGGCATTTCAACCGGCCGCCGGTGCGCGATCTCGAATACGAGATGGATTGCCGCGGCATCATGAGTGAACGGGTGGTTCGATAACTCGGTCAGGGGCAGACTAGTGCGCGCCGGCCGTGGTCTGGTCCTTCACCCGGCTGACGAGTTGCGTCGGATTGACGAAGCGCAGCGCGATCAGCAGCCAGATCAATGTCAGGCCCATATAGATGATCGCCATGGCGTCGACCGACTGTGGCGCGCGCACGCCGGCAGCGAACACCGCGTAATAGAGCGCGACGACGAGCGTCTGCGAGTCAGGGCCGGCGACCAGGAAGGTCAGCTCGAACATCGCGAAGGTGCGCACCCGCACCAGCAGCGAGGCCGCCTAAATGCCGGGCAGCAGCAGCGGGATCAGGA
>JBBWZU010000136.1:0-4692 GCA_039649225.1 Hyphomicrobiales bacterium
GATCGGTGTTCTTGAGCTGATCGGTCCAGAAGGCGCCGGTCGCTTCGGCGATCTTGCGCGCCGCCTCGACCATGTTGCGTGTCAGCGCCTCATCCATGCCGCCGCCATGGCTCTCCACGATCGTCAGTTCGGCGCCGAGGGCCGCCATATGAGTGCGTTTTTCCGCGCTGAAGGCATCCGACGTCACGATGCTGAGCGGGTAGCCGCGCGCCGCGCAAATCAGCGCCAGCGAAACGCCGGTGCTGCCGCCGGTGTACTCCACGACCCGCTGGCCGGGCGAAAGACGCCCGGTGCGTTCGCCCGCCTCGATCATGGCCAGCGCCATGCGATCTTTCATGCTGCCGGTCGGGTTCTCAGCTTCGATCTTGATCAGGATGCGGGCGCAATTCTCCGGAACGGCCCGTTTGAGCTCGAGCAAAGGCGTGCTGCCGATACGCCGCAGGATGGACGGGACGATCATCGATTGGCTCTTTTCATGTATCTACAAATAATGTAGCTACATACATCTATGAAATCACCAAGGCAAGCTGCCAAGAAATCGCTGGTCACCGACGCGCGCGAGGTCATCGACACTTGCGCCGGGATCAATGTGCGTCTCGCCGCGCGCCGCATCAGCTGGTTTCTGGAAGAGCGGATGCGCCGGACCGGGCTGAACATCGCGCAATTCGGCTTGATGACCCACGTCGCCGCGGCGCCAGACGATACGATCGGCGCGCTCGCGGAGCGATGCGGCCTCGACCAGTCAACTTTGTCGCGCAACCTGCGTCTCCTCGAACGAGAAGGGCTGGTCGAGATCGTCACGGCCGAAAAGGACCTGCGCCGCCGCGCCGTCTGGCTGACCGAAAAGGGCGCGTCTCGGCTGGAAGCCGCGATGCCGGTCTGGCGCGCCGCCCACGCGGCGCTTGCCGCGTTGATCCGGCCCGAGCAGGTGCGGGCGCTCGCCTCCAGGACACAGAATCTCGTGAAAAGCGGGACCTGATCTTCGGTTCTTGCGCCCGCCTTCTTATTCTTCTTCGTCCGGCGGAAAATTCATGTCGCGGATCATGCCCCATGTTCCAAACGAGATGGCTTCAGCACCGGCTCCGGTCCCTGACCGCTCGTGCGATCTGCAGGACGTCGGCCACGACGCGAAGGCTGCTGCAGAGCGTGAACGCTACAAGCGTGATGTCTTCGATCGTCATCCCCTGCGGCCTCTCGAAGCATGATCCGGGAGATGTTTTAGTGCGTCGGCTACTTGGTGCTGTCCGCCGGATTAACAAAATTCCGCCCGCTCGGTCCGGTGCCGCTCACCTGGATCATCACCGGCTCGCGCACTTCGATGAAATGGGGAACGTTTGCGGGTTCGGTGTAGAAGCTTCCCGCCGGCAGGGCTTTGAGCGCTGTCTCGTCGAACTTCGCGCCGTAACCGGTGTACCAGGTGCCGGACAGGATCGTCACCTCGCGATAGTCCGGATGCACGTGCGGGGCGAGCTTGTATCCGGCGGGAAACTTCAGGCGCAACGTATAGGGGCCGGCCGCGGACGGATTTCCCACCAGGTTCGCCTGCTCCATGCCGGCCATCGCCAAGCCGCCTTGCGCGTCCCACTTCATTTCCGCAGGCGTCGTCGCCTTCGCCTTGGTCTGGGCATGAAGGTCGTGCGCGACAGCTCCAAATCCAAGTCCAAGCCCGCAAATCATAACAACTAGCCTTCGAGGGATCATCTGAAACTCCGATGTGATCGTCGTCACGGTTCGCTACTCGCTACTCAGCCGGCAAGCGGCGCCGCATATCCGGTGACCAGCTTGACGAGATCGGCCTGGCGCCGGACGCCGGTCTTTTCGAACAGGCGGCCGACATCGGTCCTGATCGTCGTGTCCGCGACGCCGAGCGCCGCGGCGACTTCGGGAACGCTGCGCCGAGGACGCCGGGACGCGCGGGTGCCGCCGGCAGCGTGGTCGACCCGTCCCGTTGGGAGAGCGTTTTCGCAAGCATTGCGCGTTACGTCGGCGGCGCCAGCGCCGGGCTCTGCGTGGGAGGCTCCTGCTGCCAATGCAAAGGGTGTTGCAGTGGCGGCAACGTATGCTGCGAGCGAGCGGCCGGTCCCTAAGGTATCCTAAGCCTTGCGAAGCCCGGCCAAAAAATTGGAAAGGCCGCAGTCGAGCCAAGGGCGCGAATAGCGAATGGGAAGAGGCGAATCGGGAGTAGCGAATAGCGAATCGTAAGACGGCGCCGGCGTTCTACTCGCTATTCGCTACTCGCTACTCGCTATTCGCCGTCAGCCGGCGAGCGGCGTCGCATATCCGGTGACGAGCTTGACGAGATCGGCCTGGCGCCTGGCGCCGGTCTTTTCGAACAGGCGGCCGACATGGGTCCGGACCGTCGTGTCGGCGACGCCGAGCGCCGCGGCGACTTCCGGAACGCTGCCGAGCTCGACGATGGCCAGCAGCACTCGCAGCTCGGTCGGCGTCAATTTGAACGCCGCACCGATCACCTCGGGACGCGCCGAGGCCGCCGGCGCCGTCTTGCGAATGAACAGGGCGGCCATCGCGGCCGTAAGCCCTGCGCACTGTCGCGCGCTCGACGTCAGCGGCAATGCGTGGGCAACGTAGCGATCGCCTTCCTGCCCGGTGAGCGGCACGGCGATGCCCTTGGCGCCGAGGGCTTCGTCGCCCTGGCCGGCGGCCGCGAATACCTCGCGCAATGTCCGGTCCGCCTGCGCGTCGCGGGCGGTAAGCTTCCCCTCGACGGCACGCAAGACATCGCCTGCGTCGAGAATGGCCTGCGCGGCGGCATTGACGTGAACGATACGGCCGCCCGCATCGACGAGGCACAGGCCGGCACTGAGGCCATCGAGCGTATCGGCGAGCGTCGCAGCCTCGGCGGCCTTATGGTTGAACGTCCTGATGATGAGCATCGCGCGACGAAGATGCGGGGCGAGCAGCCGCATGCGACCGCGCACGTCATCGTCGGCAAAGCCATCCTGCTTGTGGCGATAGACCCCGAACATCGTGGCGCCGATCGCGGACTTGTCGAGAACGACGCTCACGAATTCGATGAGGCCGAGCGGCGCGGCCCACTTGCGGTAGGATTCCGTCGAAGTCAGTTGATCGAAAGGCATGAGATCGCTGGTCGCAAGCGGCTGTTCTCTCTCTCCAAGAAAATGTCGCACCAGGGCCGGGCATAATTGCGCCAACAGAGCGCCCGGCAACGGCGGCACAACTCCGAACAGGCGCAGTATCCGGACGTGGTCCGACTCGTGGTCTTTCGCAAAGAGCCCGGCGCCAGTGCCGCCGACATAGTGAGCAATCTTTACGAAAGCGTTCTCCCAACGGGATTGGTCGAACACGCTGTCGTAAACCAGGCTGATCAGCTCATTCAGGCTTTCGCGCTCGCGGTTGTTGTCCGCCGTGGCGGATAGTTTCGAAACCGATTGTGACGCTGAACTCATTCAAAGACCCTCGAGAAATACCGCGTCGATATGTTCGTCGCTGTCTGGAGAGACTCAGCCGAGTCATGAAGCCGAAACCCGAAAAGACCGGCGCGGCGACGTGATGGCAATGCGCCGGCAGCGGACCGGACCCGCGAACATATGCGACGGCTTGAGGCGATAGCCGCAAGCTTTGGCCAGCGGAATCCTCGCGGCCGGCACTTCACTATTGCGCCGCGCGGAGCGGCAGCGCCTTCTCGCCTTATTGTTCTTCGTCGGGGGGAAAATTCATGTCGCGCATGCGGCGCGAAAGCACGGGCGCAACGGCCAATCCGAAAGCCACCGAGAAGGCGGTCCACGCCGCGAGGATCTTGATGATGATCACGCCAGCGTGTCCGCGCGCATACGCTGCGACAGACTTGCAACACGCCTTCGCGCGCCAACACGGTCATTGTCCGACGTGGCGGGCAGTATCAAAACCGGTCGTGACGCCGAACGCATTCCAAAAGGCCTCTGAAAAATACCTCGTGAAATGTTTGTCACTCATTGGACGCGCCGGTTTGCACATCGCGTAGGGGCAGGATCAATCAAGTTATGTTGATCGCTGCGTCAGGTTCAATGCGGACGTAGAGGAGGCGATAGTGACACTAGCGTCTGCGCGCATGCGCTGCGACACGATGGCGAAGGCGGCGTTGGTTGCGCCCTCATGCTGAGGAGCGCGCTGCAGGCCGCGCGTCTCGAAGCACACGCAAGTCGGCTGTTGCCGACTTGCGCACCCAATAATGCCGATCTCGGGTAAACCCGAGATCGGTGGCGCTTGCTCGGTGTTTGCGGCCGTGGTTCGAGACGCATCGCTGCGCGACGCTCCTCACCATGAGGTCTTCGAGACGGCCGCTACGCGGCCTCCTCAGGACGAGGGCGGAACATGCTCTCTAGAACGTCACCCGCACTCCGCCCTTGGCGGTGCCGGTGCGGCTCCGGTCGGAGTTGGCGATGACTTCCACCGCGCCGAACACCGACACGTTTTTGGCCGTGTAGTAATCGAAGCTCGCCCCGGCCACCGCGCCGACCGTGCTGCCCTTGCCGGGCGCCGCGAAGGAGAGGTTCTGTCCGATCAGCACAGTGTTGATCATGGTGTCGAACACCCGCTGCTGCGCGATCGCGCCGCCATGCAGGCTTGCCTTGAGCACATGGTCGCCGCCGATGAAGGCTCCGGTCTTCGTCAGCTCGAGCTCGGCGCGCTCCTCGTAGTTCTGGCGCTTGCGCGCGGCGACTCTCATGTTCT
>JBBWZU010000142.1:0-4221 GCA_039649225.1 Hyphomicrobiales bacterium
TCGCGCCGGAAGCGCGCGATGAGGCCGAGCGCCTCGGAGGCCGGGCGCGGCGGGCTGGCCAGATAGCCCTGCATTTCGGTGCAACCGGCGCGGCGCACGACATCGAGCTGTTCCTCGGTCTCGATGCCTTCCGCCGTCGTTTCGATGCCGAGGCTCGTGCCAAGGCTCGCGATCGCCCGGATGATGACCGCGCTGTCGCGGTTGCGGTCGATATCCTTGATGAACGAGCGGTCGATCTTGATCTTGTCGAACGGGAATGAGCGCAGATAGCTCAGCGATGAATAGCCGGTTCCGAAGTCGTCCATCGAGATGCGCACGCCGAGCGCGCGCAACTGATGCAGCATGGTGACGACGGTCTCGTCGTCCTGCAGCAGAACGGCCTCGGTGATCTCCAGTTCGAGGCGATGCGGCGCGAGCCGAGCGGCCGCGAGCGCCTGCGTGACGGTGGTGACCAGCGCGCGGTTGCGAAATTGCACCGGCGAGAGATTCACCGCGACCTTGACCGGGTCCGGCCAGCGCGCGGCCTCGTGGCACGCCTCGCGCAGCACCCATTCGCCGAGCGAAACGATCAGCCCCATTTCCTCGGCGAGCGGAATGAACTCGGATGGCGGCACAGGCCCGCGCTCGGCGTTGTTCCAGCGCAGCAACGCCTCCATGGCGACCAGCGCGTTGGAGGCAAGATTGATCTGCGGCTGGTAGACCAGCGAGAACTCACCCGCCGTCAGCGCACGGCGCAAGTCGAGCTCGAGCGCGCGGCGCGCCTGGATGCAGGCATCCATGTCCGGCTCGAAGAAGCGGAACGTGCCGCGCCCTTCCGCCTTGGCGCGATACAGCGCAAGGTCGGCGCACTTCATCAGATGGTCGGCCGCATTGCCGTCACTCGGCGCGAGCGCGATGCCAATGCTGACGCCGGAATTGATCTCCTGACCGTCGATCTCGATCGGGTCGGAAATGACCGACACCAGACGCCGCGCCAGCGCGCCGGCGGCCTCCGGGCTCGAGGGCCCCTGCAGAACCGCGAATTCATCGCCGCCAAGCCGCGCGACCGTGTCGCCATCGCGCACGGCGCCGCGGATGCGCGTCGCGATGATGCCGAGCAGCTTGTCGCCGATCGGATGGCCGAGCGTGTCGTTGACACCCTTGAAATTGTCGAGATCGAGATAGAACACCGCCATCGGCTCGCCATGAGACTCGACGCGCGCCAGTCCCTCGGCCATCCGCTCGCGCAGCAGCACGCGATTGGGCAATTGCGTCAGCGAGTCATGCCGCGCCATATGCGCGATGTGTTCCTCGGCGCGATGCCGCTCGGTGATGTCCTCATAGATCGCCACAAAGCCGCCCTGCGGCATCGGCTCGTGCGTGAGCTTGATGATGCGGCCGTCGGCAAGATGCCGATGCAGGATCAGATTGCCGGACGTGAGCGACTCGACATATTTCTCGTACAGCGTCGCGGCGGTCCCCGCGTCATGGCGGTAGTTCCCGAGCGCGATGCTGTGTTCGATCACCGCGCGGATGGTCGTTCCGGGGTGAACGACCTCCGGCGACATGCCGAACATCTCGATATAGCGCGGATTGCAGACGATGAGGCGCATGTCGGCGTCGAACATGCACAGCCCGTGCGCCATGTTTTGCAGCGCGGTGTTGAACAGGCGGTGTTGTTCCTTCAGCTCGTCGGCCGCGCGCTCGCGTTCGGTGATATCCTCGTAGGTGCCGACCCAGCCGCCGTTCTCCAGCGGCTGATGGCGCACCGCGATGAGCCGGGCGCTGGCCAGCCTGCGATGTAGCACCGGCTCCTTGGCCTCGATCCGGCGCTGGAAGTCGGCGAAGAATTCCTCCGCGTTCGCCTTCGTCTTGTAGAAACCGCTGTTGAGGCTGTTGCGGATGAGATCGATCAACGCGGTTCCCGGCGGCGCGTCATCCGGTCCAAGGCCATAGAGCTCGAGATAGCGCCGGTTGCGCACGATGATGCGCCAGTCCTTGTCGAACACGCACAGGCCGTGCGCCATATTCTCCAGCGAGGCGTCGAGCAGGATGTTCTGCTGATGAATTTCGGCCGTCGCGGCCGCATGCTCGGCCTCGACGCGGCGGCGTTCGGTGATGTCGTCGAATGTCCCGACCCATCCGCCATTCGCCGTCGGACAGGTCTTGACTTCGAGCGTGCGGCCATCCGCCAATTTCTGATCATAGGCGATGGTTTCGCCGCGAGCGACAACCGCGAGGCGGCGCGCGAGCAGATCCTCGGCGGACTGTCCGGGATAAAGGCCCCTCGCCACGCCGTGCTCGAAGATTTCGAGCAGCGTAACGCCCGGCTTCACGACGTTCCGGTCCGCCTTGAACACCGAAATGTATTTATCGTTGCACACGATCAGCCGATTCTCGGCGTCGAACATCGCGAGACCATGCGCCATGTTCTTCAGCGCGGCGTCGAACCGCCGGTACTGCTCCTGCAATTCTTCGGCCGCCTGCTCGCGCTCGGTGATGTCCTCGAACGTCCCGACCCAGCCGCCGTTCTCCAGCGGCCGATGCCGAATGGCGATCATCCGGCCGTTCGACAGCCGGCGATAGACCACCGGCTCGCGATCGACGGTCACGCGGCGCTTGAAATCCTCGACGAACTCTTCGGCGCTGTCCCCCGAGACGTGAACACCCTGCGCCAGGGAATCGCGGACCAGCTCGATCAGCGGCGTGCCGGGCTGCACCTGCTCTTGGGTGAAGCCGTAGATATCGAGATAGAGCTGGTTGCGCACGACCACGCGCCAATCCTTGTCGAACACGCAAAGGCCATGCGCCATGTTCTCGAGCGCCGCGTCGAACAGGACATTCTGCTCGCGCAGCACTTTCTCATAGTCGAGCTGTTCGGTAACGTCCTCATGCGCCGAGACCCAGCCGCCATCCGGCGTGGGACGCGACTTCACCTCGACGAGGCGCCCGTTCTTGAGGTGCAGCAGCATGGTCGAGACCGCCTTGCCGTCGGTCGCCACCTTGCGTCTCTGGTAAAATTCCTCCGCCGACAGTCCCTGCTTGTTGCCGCATGCGGTCCAATGGGTGAGCAGCTCGCGGTGCGTGATGCCGGGCTTCACGATCGCCGGATCGAGCCCGTAGATATCGATGTAGCGCGCATTGCAAACGATCATCCGCTCGTCCGGACCGAACATGCAAAGCCCGTGCGACATGTTGTTGATGGCGTAGTGGAAGCGCTCGAACTGGACGCGCAGCGCCTCTTCCATCCGCTGGCGCTCGGTCACGTCCTCGCACAGCGTCACCCAGCCGCCATCCGCCATCGGATGATAATGCAGGATGTAGTGGCGGCCGTTTTGCAGATGCTGGCGCTGCTGGAACGGCTCGCGCGCCGCCATCCTCTCCAGCCGCCGCTCCCACACGCGCTCCGGCGTGGCATTCAAGAAGTATCCGCGTTCGGCGACGTGCTCGACGATGTCGCGCATCGACAGGCCGGGCCGGATGAAATCCGCCGACAAGTCGTACATGTCCAGAAAGAGCTGGTTATAGAGGACGAGCCTATGGTCGGCGTCGACAGCGCACAGGCCGTGCGACATATGATTGATGGCCTGGTCGAAGCGCTCGAACTGCGTCAGCTGCAGGAACTCTTTGGCCTGGCGCTCGGTGACATCTTCGATCAGCGACATCCAGTAGCCGTCGCCAAGCGGGCGATAATTCACCGCGAACGTCAACCCGTTCGCAAGCTGCCGGATCAGGCGAAACGGCTCGCCGCGCTCGATCAGCATCATGCGCTTGCGATAGGTTTCATCGACGCCCGCAGCAGGCAAGTTGCCGCACTCGGCCGAGTGGCGCATAAGGTTAATGAACGGCGTGCCGACTCGCACGACGTCGGGAGAGAGCCCGAACATCGTGATATAGCGTTGATTGAACAGGACGATGCGCTGATCGGCGTCGACGATGCAGACGCCTTGCGGCATGCCCTCGAGCGCCGCCGCCTGCAAGGCAAGCGTGGCCCTGGGTTGAAGCCCCTCGGCGCACGCGGTTTGAACGCTGCTTGGCACGCTCATCGGTGGACTTGCCCGCCCTTCCCCGGATGTCGTCGGGCAGAATACCTAAGCAAGATGGAATCCCGGGTTAATCCAATTGGTTTAAATTGTATGAGGATTCGCGCTTTTCGCGCGCGGCGAGCCGGCTGCCGGCAGGGCCGATTGAACTTTTGGCGGCGCAAGCCGACCAACAGTGAGGATCGGCGCGGCAGCATGA